>NZ_WUJP01000538.1 GCF_009806515.1 Geminicoccus flavidas
CGGGCGTGCGGGTGAACAGCGTGACGCTCGCCGGCGTGTTCGCCAACCAGGACCCGCGCTTTCTCGAAGGCTACCTGAAGAAGATGCCGCTCGGCCGGATGGCGGAGCCGGACGACTATGTCGGGATCATGGTCTATCTGCTCTCCGATGCGTCACGCTATGCGACGGGCGCCGAGTTCCGCATCGACGGGGGCTGGACCGCCTGGTGACGGAGACTGCCATTGCTGCTAGCATGTGCTAGCAGATGGGGATCCCGATGGCGACGATCCTGGTACGCAACGTCGATGACTGGGTGGTCGCCCGGCTGAAGGAGCTGGCGAAGGAGCGTGGCCGATCCATGGAAGCCGAAGTGCGGGCCTTGCTCACGGATGCCGCCAAGCCGGACGAGAATCTGACGGGGCCGGCCCTCATCGCCTTTCTCACGAGTGGGCCCAGGCCCGAGGACGACGACTGGGACATCAGTGTCCCGGACGACTATTCAGCGCCGTCCGATCCGTTCGAGGAGCAATGAGGTTCCTGCTCGATGCCAATGTCGTGGCCGAGTTGATGAAGAACCAGCCCGACCCGCGGGTCCTGGACTGGCTCGGGCGGCAGGTGCTGCAGGAGCTCTTTCTCGCGGCGACGACGGTCCAGGAGATCGTCTACGGCATCGAGCGGATGCCGCACGGGCCGAGGCGGGAAGCGCTCGGCCGCGGATTGGCCGACTTGCGCGAACGCCGGTTTCTGGGGCGAATTCTTCCGCTCGATGACCTGGCAGCCTGCCGCTGCGGTGAACTCCGTGCCAGCG
>NZ_WUJP01000539.1 GCF_009806515.1 Geminicoccus flavidas
CTGACCAGCTGGGCCGGCCGGCCAGTCTGGCGGATGCCGAGATTGCCGCCATAGCATCTCTCCGTTCCATGACCGTCGCCACCCGTGATACCCGCAATTTCGCCGTGTTCGGCGTTCCTTTCGTCGACCCGTTCGATCCGAAGGCAGTAGCATGATCATCCCCGGCACCCTGGACAATCACATTGGCGGCCTAGAGGTCGCGGCGCGCAGCGGCGAGCGGATCGAGAAGTTCGACCCGTGCACGGGACAGCTGCAGTCTCGGATCGCGCGATCAGCGGCCGCCGATGTCGACGATGCGGTCCAGGCGGCGAAGGCGGCGCAGCCGGGCTGGGCGGCCGTGCCGGCGGTGCAACGCGGGCAGATCCTGCACCGGACCGCCAACATCATGGAGGCGAAGGCCGACGAGCTCGGCGCGGTGGTGGCGGCCGAGACCGGCAAGTCGCTGAAGGAGGGCAAGGGCGAGGTCGGTGCGGCCGTGCAATGCGCGCGGTTCTTCGCAGGCGAAGGGCAGCGCCTGTTCGGGCGGACCATCCCCTCGGGCACGACCGGCAAGCTCAACCTGACGGTGCGCACGCCGGCTGGCGTCGCCGGGCTGATCATCGCGGCCAACACGCCCGCAGCCAACGTCGCCTGGAAGGTCTTCCCGGCGCTGATCTGCGGCAACGGCGTGGTGCTCAAGGCGGCAGAGGACACGCCGTTCACGGCGGGCTGGATCGCCCGGGCCGCCGCGGAAGCCGGCCTACCGGCGGGTGTGCTCAACGTCGTCCACGGCCTGGGTGCCGAGGCCGGCGAGCCGCTGGTGCTGCACGACGCGGTGGACGTGGTGAGCTTCACCGGCTCGACCCGGGTCGGCCGGCGGCTGGCGGAGCTGGCGGGCGCCCGGCTGAAGAAGATCAGCCTGGAGCTCGGCGGCAAGAACCCGTTCGTTGTGATGGACGACGCGGATCTCGACAAGGCGGTGCGCTGGGCGGTGCTCTCGGCCTTCAGCAATGCCGGCCAGCGCTGTGCTGCCGGCAGCCGGATCATCTTGCACGCGCCGATCTACGACGTGTTTGCCAAGAAATTCGTGGCGGCAACCCGGGCGCTCAGGCTCGGCAATGGCGATGGCGACGATCTGGGCCCGGTCATCAACGCACGGCAGCTCGCCAACATGCAGGCGGCGGTGGACCGGGCCAGGGCGCGGGGAGGCCGGGTGCTGGTTGGCGGTGTCCGTGCCGATGCGCCGGAACTTGCGGCGGGCTTCTTCATGATGCCCACCATCCTGGAGGGGGTGGCCGCCGAAGACGAGATCACCCATTCGGAGCTGTTCGGGCCGATCACCTGCCTGTACCGGGCCGACAGTTTCGAGCATGCGCTGGAACTGGCCAACGGGACCGCCTACGGCCTGACGGCCTGCATCCATACCCGCTCCTTCGACCGGGCCTTTCTGTTCTGTGAGCGGGTGCGCGCAGGGGTGGCAGTGATCAATGCCGGCACCCATGGTAGCGAGGCACACATGCCGTTCGGTGGTCGTGGCTTATCCGGAAACGGCACGAGAGAACCCGGGACCGAGGCACTGGATATATACAGCGAACTCAAGAACATCGCCATCAACACCGACCCTTCCGGAATATGATCGGCAGCATCCTTCGCGACACAGGCGGCTGTTCTTGAAGGGGTGCGGTGATTTCGCCTGATTGAAGCCTTCCGGGTGGTCAACTATCGTCCCGGTAGTTTCGGATCAGGGCTGTTCACCCAGCCCAAGGCGTCAGCCAAGCCGTTTGCGGCCCCGGCCGGGCGCGTTCCGTGACCCAGACGCCTGGACCCGGGAAACCGACAGCATGCTGCGCGGCCGCCTCGTCAACCTGATCTTCCCACTGGCTGGCCTCTCTTTCCTGGCCGCTGCCCTCCTGCTGCCCGGCATGGAACCGACCGGGGAGCCGGCCGACCTGGACGGCGCACCTCCGCCATACCTGTTCTTCTACCTGGCCCTGGGGGCGGTCGGGCTGATCAGCGCGCTGCTCATGCTCCACCGCAGCAGCACCACGGCCCCGCCTGCCCCGCCCATGCAGCAGCGGCCGGTCACGGTCGGCACTGCATGGGACAACCATGTCGCGACCCTGCCGCTCGCGGTGATCCAGCTCGACTATCGCCATGGCCATCCGGGCCGGATCGCGGGCTGGAACCGGCAGGCCGAACAGATCTTCGGCTGGCGGGCCGACGAGGCGAACGGGCGGACCCTGGACGAGCTCGAGCTGATCCACGAGGCGGACCAGAGCCGGCGCCTGGCCATGTATGATGCGATCCGCGACCAGGCGGTGAGCTCGGCCCAGCTCACGCTCAGGGCCCGCACCAGGGAGCGCCGGATCCTCCACTGCGCCGCGCATGTCTCCGTCGCGCGCCATCATGACGGATCGCTCGATTCGATCCTGATCATGGTGGACGATATCAGCAGCCAGATCGCCACCCAGGCGGAGATCACTCGGCTTGCCCATCACGACGCACTTACCGGCCTGCCCAACCGGGCCCTCTTCGGCGACCGGCTGCGCCAAGCCTTGAGCCGGGCGCGCAGGGATGGCGACAAGGTGGCCCTCATGCTGATCGACCTGGACGACTTCAAGCGGGTCAATGACAGCCATGGCCATGCCTGCGGCGACGCCCTGCTCCAGAACGTGGCCAGGACCCTGTCCGGCATGGTGCGCGAGACGGATTCCCCGGCGAGGCTCGGCGGCGACGAGTTCGTGCTGGTGCAGGTCGGGGTGACGGACCTGCAGGCGGTCGAGGCCCTGGCCGCCCGGCTCACCGACAGCCTCGCCCGGCCGTTCCAGTGGGAGGACCGGCGCATCGAGACCTCGTGCAGCATCGGCGTGGCGGTCTTCCCGGATGACGGCACGAGCGACGAGGAGCTGCTGCGGGCGGCTGACGTGGCGCTCTACCAGGGCAAGGCTGCCGGCCGGAACCGACAGATGCGCTACCGGCGGGAGATGGACGAGGAGCTCAGCCGCCGGCGCAGCATGCAGGCGAGGCTGCAGCAGGCACTCGATCAGGAGCGGCTCCAGCTCGTCTACCAGCCGATCCTGGCGCTGCCCGATCTGGCCCCGGTCGCGGCGGAGGCCTTGTGCCGGTGGCATGACCGCGGCCAGGCCATCCCGCCCTCGACCTTCGTGCCGCTTGCCGAAAGCTGCGGCCTGATCCGGCCGCTCGGCCGCTGGGTGCTGCGCAGTGCCTGCCAACAGGCCGCCGGCTGGGCGGAGCAGGGACTGCATCTGCGGGTCGCGGTCAATCTCAGCATCCCGGAGCTACTGCAGCCGGAGCTGGTTCCCATGATCGAGGCAGCGCTGCACGAGAGCCGGCTGCCGCCCTACCTCCTGCAGATCGAGATCAGCGAGGCGGCGGTGGGCGACCCCGGCCGGGAAGCCTTCATCGGCAACCTGCATGACCTCTCGGCCGCGGGCCTGGGCATCGCCATCAACGGGTTCGGGGCGGGCCGCGCACCGCTCGCCCGCCTGGCCGGCTTCCCGTTCGACACGATCAAGCTGGACGGCTCCCTGGTCGGCCGGATCGCCCAGGATGCGCGCGCGCTGGCGATCGCGCGGGCCATCGTGGGCATGACCCACGAGCTCGGCCGGAGCGTTACCGCGGAGCGGGTGGAGACCGAGGAGCAGCTGGCCCGGCTGGCCGAGATCGGCTGCGACCAGGTCCAGGGCCACCTCCTGTCGCCGCCGCTCGCGGCAGCCGACGTGGCTGGCCGTCGCCTGCCGATCCTCAGACCGGATCGGCGGTCAGCCCCGTAAGCCCCGCCGCCCGCATCGCCGTGTCCTGACGCCCTGCCAGCGCGGCCTCGTCGAAGTCGTCGATCAGGTCGACGAACAGCCGGTACCAGTTGATGTTGGCCTTGAGGTGCATGAACACCGAGCCCAGGCCCACCGCGGCGCGGTCCATGAACACGAACTCGCGCGGCGGCGTGACCCCGCCCAGCTCGCGCAGCCTTTGGTGGACCTTCTGCGCCACCTCGCGGCCATACTGGCCGCTATTGGTCTGCTGGATCAGGCGCGGCTCGTCCTTCATCAGCGGGCCATACAGGAAGCCGGCCCACTCGTTGAGCACGTCGATCATCTCGTTCGACAGGCCACGGAAGCCCCAGCGCTCGTAGGCGGAGACGGCGAGGTCGCGATCGCCCCTGGCCAGCGCCCAGTAGAGGTCGGTGACACCCTTGACGAAGGAGGGCGGGAACACCCGGACGCAGCCGAAGTCGAGCAGGTTGACGCCCAGGTCGCTTCGCACCGTGTAGTTGCCCGGATGGGGGTCGCCATGGATCACGCCCATCCGGTAGAACGGGATGTACCAGGCGCGGAACATCGCGATCGCGATCTGGTTGCGCGTCTCCTGGTCAGCCGAGCGGAACTCCATCAGGGGTCGGCCGGTCAGCCAGCCCATGGTCAGCAGCCGGCGAGTCGAGAGCTCCGGCACCACCTCGGGCACCGAGACCTGCGGCTCGCCGGTCAGGATATGGTCGTAGAGCGCGATGTGGCGCGCTTCTCGCTCATAATCGACCTCCTCGCGCAGCCGCTCGGCGATCTCCTCGTAGATCCGGCTCGTGTCGATGGCCTTGTCCCAGCGCCGGTAGACCGCGAACAGGATCTTGAGCTGGGCGAGGTCGGCATCCACGGCGGATTCGATGTTCGGATATTGCAGCTTGCAGGCGACTACCTTGCCATCAGGCAGGGTGGCGCGATGCACCTGGCCCAGGGAGGCGGCCGCAGCCGCTTCCAGGTCGAACTCGGCGAAGTGGCTGCGCCAGTCCGGCCCAAGCTCGCTGGCCATCCGTCGGCGCACGAACGGCTTGCCCATTGGTGGGGCGGAAGCCTGCAGCTTGGCCAGCTCCTCGGCATATTCCGGGGGCAGGGCATCCGGGATGGTCGCCAGCATCTGGGCGACCTTCATGAGCGGGCCCTTCAGCCCGCCCAGTGCTTGGCGCAGGTCGTTGGCATGGGCGCCCCGGTCGGTCTGCCGGCTGAGGAAGCGGTTGCTGGCGATCCGGGCGGCCTGGCCAGCCACCGAGCCGCCCACCTGGGCATAGCGGGCGACCCTGCCGGTCAGGCTGTTCTCTGAACGCGGGGCGGGCTTAAGCGGTCGGCTCATCGGCGATACCCGCCTCCTTCAGTTCCACGGCAAGCTGGTCGATCAGCTTCTCCAGCACGCTCAGGCCCTTGCTCCAGAAATCGGGGTCCGTGGCATCAAGACCGAAGGGCGCCAGCAGTTCCTTGTGGCGCAGCGTTCCGCCGGCCGAGAGCAGCTCCAGGTATTTCGGCTCGAAACCTTCGGGGTTCTGCTGGTAGACCGCGTAGAGCGAGTTCACCATGCAGTCGCCGAACGCATAGGCATAGACATAGAACGGCACATGGATGAAGTGCGGGATATAGGACCAGAAGGTCTGGTAGTCCTCGCGGAAGCGGAAGACCGGGCCCAGGCTCTCGACCTGCACCTCCATCCAGATCTTGCACAGTTCTGCCGGTGTCAGCTCGGCCTCGCGCCTTGCATCATGCACGCGGCGCTCGAACTCGACGAAGGCGATCTGCCGGACGACCGTGTTGATCATGTCCTCGATCTTGCCAGCCAGCAGCACGCGGCGCTCCGCCGGGTCGGTCGTGCCGGCGAGCAGGGCCTGGAAGGTGAGCTGCTCGCCGAACACCGAGGCCGTCTCGGCGAGCGTCAGGGGCGTGCTCGCCATGAGCGGGCCGTGCCTGGCCGCCAGCACCTGGTGGACGCCGTGCCCCAACTCGTGCGCCAGCGTCATCACGTCCCGCGCCCGGCCCTGATAGTTCATCAGGACGTAGGGATGCACCGAGGTCGTGGTCGGGTGGCAGAAGGCGCCGCTGTCCTTGCCCGGGCGGAGTTGCGCGTCGATCCAGCCCTTCTCGAAGAAGTCGGTCACGATCCCAGCCAGCTTTGGCGAGAAGCGGCGATAGGCATCGGTCACCAGGTCCTGTGCCTGCGTCCAGGGCAGCCGCGCGTCGGATTCTTCTGGCAAGGGCGCGTTGCGGTCCCAGTATTCCAGATAGTCCAGGCCCAGCCACTTCGCCTTCAGCGCGTAGTAACGGTGCGACAGCCGGGGATAGCTCGCCCGCACCGCGCCGATCAGCGCATCGACCACCTCGTCCTCGACATGGTTGGCAAGGTTGCGCGAGCTGATCGGGCGCGGAAACTTTCGCCAGCCATCCTCGATCTGCTTGTCCTTGGCCAGCGTGTTAGTGATCCGGGCGAACAGCTTCTGGTTCTTCGCGAGCACCTCGCCGATCGAGGTCGCCGCCTTCTCCCGCACCGCGCGGTCCTTGGAGGACAGCTTGTCGAAGATCTCCTGGCTGGTGAGGTCCTGGCCGTCGAAGGGAAAGCGCAATGCTGCCAGGGTCTCGTCGAACAGGCGCACCCACGCCGAGCGGCCGGTGACATGCTTTTCCAGGAGAACCTTCTCGACCGCGTCGTCCAGCTGGTGCTCGCGCCAGGCACGGGTATCGCGCAGCCAGGGCCTGAAGCGCGCCAGCCGAGAGGAGCCGTCGAGCTTTGCCTGGAGGTCGCCGTCCTCGATCTTGTTGACCTCCAGGGTCACGAACAGGGTGGTCGACGAGACCGCCGTGATCTGCTCCTGGATGCCCTGATAGAACCGGCCGATCTCGGCATCGTCACGGTCCGCGGCGAACAGGAGCGACGCAAACGAGGCCAGTCGGCCCAGTCGGTCGTCCAGCGCCTCGTACGCCTCCAGCAGGTCCGCCAGCTCGTCGCCGCTCAGGTGCGCGACCTTGCCCTGCCAGTTCACGGCGATCCGCTCGGCTTCCGCCTTGGCCGCTGCCAGGTCGGCCGCGATCCGCGGGTCGGCACGATCGGCATAAAGGTCGGTCAGGTCCCAGGCCGGTCCCTGCTGCTCTTTGGGCAGACCACCCGCCGCCACCTGCTCGCGATCCGCCAGCCGATCCACCCGAATAGACAGCACACCTGTTCTCCCTTACGCGCGTGAAGGAGATATGGGGACGGACCGGCGCAATTCACGGCCGGGGTCGGACGTGAACGGGGAAAGGGGAGGCGCTTGACGGAGCTTGGCCGCAACTTGGTCGAGATGTTCCAGAGGGCCGTCCGGCGCAAGGGCGACCAGCCCTTCCTCTGGTCCAAGCGGGACGGCGCCTATCGGCCACAGAGCCATGCCGCGGTCGCAGCCGACGTCCGGCATCTCGCCCGCGCCCTAGTCCAGCTCGGCCTCGAGCGGGGCGACCGGGTGCTGCTCGTGTCGGAGAACCGCCCCGAGTGGTGCATCGCGGACCTGGCGATCATCACCGCGGGCGGCATCACCGTGCCAGCCTACACCACCAACACGATCGACGATCACGCCTACCTGCTGGCGCATAGCGGAGCCAGACTGGTGATCTGCTCCGGCCGCAGCCTGGCGCAGCGGCTGCTCCCGGCGATTGCCCAGGCCGAGGGGCAGGCCAGCACCGTCCTGTTCATGGAGCCGCTCGCCGGCGTGGATGCGCTGCCGGTCACGGCGATCTCCTGGCAGGACGCGCTGGCGCTGGGTAAGCGCTCGCCCGCGCTACCCGACGTGCCGGACCTGGACGCGGACGAGGTCGCCTGCCTGATCTACACGAGCGGTACCGGCGGGCGGCCCAAAGGCGTCATGCTCACCCACCGCAACATCATGGCGAACGTCGCCGGTGCCCACGACCTCCTGGTGCGCATCGGGCTGGGCGACGAGGTGTTCCTGTCCTTCCTGCCGCTCTCACACAGCTACGAGCACACGGCGGGCCAATTCCTGCCGATCGCATTGGGTGCCGAGATCTACTACGCCGAAGGTACGGAGACGATCCGCACCAATCTCCTGGAAGCGCGGCCGACCATCATGACCTGCGTGCCTAGGCTCTACGAGGTCCTGCGCCAGCGGATCAGCTCGGAGGTCCTGCGCCAGGGCGGGCTCAGGGCCTGGCTGTTCCGCAAGACCCTGGAGCTCGGCGGCAGGCGCTATCGGGATGGGCAGCTCAATCCGATCGAGCAGGTCATGGACCGGATTCTCGACCGCCTGGTGCGCGACAAGATCCGCGCCCGCTTCGGCGGCCGGCTCAAGGCGCTGGTGAGCGGCGGCGCACCTCTGAACCAGGAAGTGGGCCTGTTCTTCCAGGCACTGGGCCTGCCGATCCTGCAGGGCTACGGGCAGACCGAGGCCTCGCCGGTGATCTCGGTGAACCCGCCGGGCGCGGTGCGTCTGGACACCGTCGGCCCGCCGCTGAAGGGAGTGAACGTCAAGATCGCCGAGGACGGCGAGATCCTGGTCAGCGGCGACATGGTGATGAAGGGCTACTGGAAGGACGAGGAGGCGACCCGGCACGCGCTGCGCGACGGCTGGCTGCACACCGGCGACATCGGCCAGCTCGAGCCGGACGGCTACCTCAAGATTACCGACCGCAAAAAAGACATCATCGTCGTCTCCGGCGGCGACAATGTCAGCCCGCAGCGGGTGGAAGGCATTCTGGGCCTGAGCCCGGAGATCGGCCAGGTTGTGATCTATGGCGACGGCAAGCCCTATCTGGTGGCGCTGGTCGTGCCGGACGCAGAGTTCATGAAGCGCTTCGCCAAGGAACGCGACCGGAAGCTGGAGCCGGCAGCACTGGTGCGGGACGAGGAATTCCGTCAGGCGATGGCCGAAGCCATCAAGCAGGCCAATGCCGGCCTGTCCCCCATCGAGCGGATCCGGCGCTGGCAGCTCCTGCACGAGCCGTTCACCACGGAGAACGGCCTGATGACGCCCAGCCTGAAGCTGCGCCGCTCGCTGATCTACGCCCGGTACGAGGCGCAGATCGCCGATCTCTACGACTGAGGCCCGAGCCTCGCCCCATAGGCCTCCCGCTCGGCGAGCCGTGCCGAGCGGGCGACGCCCAGATGCTGCAGCTCGACGAAGGCCAGCGCGATCCAGGCCTCCGCGCAGATCACCAGGGCTCCGGACAGGTTGGGCGTCAGCAGGGCCAGGGCCAGCGGCAGGATGCTCATGAAGGCGAAGGCGGCGTTGCAGCCCATCAGCAGCCAGACCGCGGTTTCCGCGAGGCTGCCACGGCCGGACAGCCACAGGCCGAGGGCCGCCTGGCCCAGCAGGTACAGGCCGGCGGCAGTGATCACCATGGCGGGAAGGCGCAGCCACTCGTCGAGCATGGCAGGCAGCAGGGTCGCGACGCTGCCGGCCAGCAGATTGCCGGCAGCACCGGCCACGAGGACGCGGCGCAGGAAGCAGGACGGCACGATCCGGGTCATGGCGGCACTCCGTTGGATGGCCAGCCGAACCTGCACGTTTGCCTGCACCCGGTCGATTACCTCGGAGGTCATGGCGCCACGTCGCCGCCAGCGCTAGGACGGGACCATGACGAACACCCAGAGCATCGGCGATCTCCTGAAGACCTGGCGGCAGCGCCGCCGGCTCAGCCAGCTCGACTTGGCGCTGGAGGCGGAGGTTTCCGCCCGGCACCTGAGCTTCCTGGAAACCGGCCGCGCCCAGCCAAGCCGCGAGATGATCCTGCAGCTCGCCGAGACGCTGGAGGTGCCGTTGCGCGAGCGCAATGTTCTGCTGGTGGCGGCCGGCTTCGCGCCGGTTTTTCCGGAGCGGCAGCTCGATGATCCGGAGCTGGCCGCGGCGCGCGACGTGATTGCCACCATTCTTGCGGGCCACGAGCCCCATCCGGCCCTGACCGTGGACCGGCACTGGCGGATCCTGGCGCACAACCGGGCGATCCCGCCGCTCCTGGAGGGGGTGAGCCCGGCCCTCCTGGAGCCGCCGGTGAATGCCCTGCGCTTGGCCCTCCATCCGGAGGGACTGGCCCCGCGGATCGGCAACTTCCTGGAATGGCGCGCCCATCTGTTGTCGCGCCTGCACCGCCAGCTGGAGCTCACCGCCGATCCGGAACTGGGCCGGCTGTTCGAGGAACTGGCCGCCTATCCTCACCAGGGAGTCGGGCCGCAACGGGGAACCACTGCCGCGCACGAGCCGGGCATCGCGGTGGCGCTGCACCTTGCGACCAGCCACGGCCCGCTCGCCTTCATCAGCACCACCACCGTGTTCGGCACGCCCCTGGACGTGACCCTGGCCGAGCTGGCGCTGGAGACGTTCTTCCCTGCAGACGCCGCGACCGCTGCGATCATGCGCCGGCTGATGGCGGACTAGACCGGTCTGGCCTTCAGCCAGAGGAACATCGGCACCCGGGCGGACTGGACGAGGCGCGGTGCCAGCGCGAGGTCGGGCAGCGGCTCGCGCAGGCTGGTAATGGCCAGCCCGGCCCGCTCCAGGGCGGCGGCATAGGTCTCCAGCGGCTGCGACCAGCCAGCGAAGTGCATCGCCTTGCCGTCGCGCTCCTCAATCCCGGCGAAGCG
>NZ_WUJP01000540.1 GCF_009806515.1 Geminicoccus flavidas
CACGCGCCGGACCTCGCGCAGCACAGCTGCCATGTCCGCCACATCCATCAGCACGTTGTAGGCCATCACCCGGTCGAAGCTCGCCGCGGCGAACGGCAGGGCGGCGGCATCGGCGACCAGGTAACGCTCCGCGGATCGGGCGGTCGCCGCGGCCGCGACCATGGCCGGCACCGCATCCGTGGCGGTGACCCGATATCCCAGCGCTGTCAGCGCGCGGGCCACCCGTCCCTCGCCGCAGCCGATCTCCAGGACCTCATCCTGCCCGGTGCCGACGAAGTCGCGCAAGGCCGGGAGATAGGCCCAGAAGGCGTCATGGCCGGGCGTGCCGGCCCAGCTGATCCACTGCCGCGCGACCCGGCGCCAGTGGCGGCGGTCCCGGTCAGCCATGGGCAGCCGCGGCCTCAGCCTTCCTCGCCGCCCACCAGCCCCAGGAACCGGTCGAGCTGGTCGAGCGTACGCCAGCGCACCACCAGTTCGCCGCCGTCCTTCTTCTGCCGGATCGCGATCGGCAGGCCGAAGCGCCGCGACAGCCGTTCCTCGAACGCCTTGACGTCGGCATCCGCGGTGGCGGGCCGGGCGGTGGCTCTGGCGAGCTTGGGCGTCTGCTGGCGGCGCACCAACTCTTCCGTCTGCCGGACGTTCAGCCCGTCGCGGACGACGAGCTCGGCGAGCGCTGCCGGATCGGCCGCCCCCAGCAGCGCCCGGGCATGGCCGGCGCTGATCTTCTCCTGGTCGAGCAGACGACGTACCGGTTCGGGCAGGCCCAGCAGGCGGATAGTATTGGCGACGTGGCTGCGGCTGCGGCCGAGCGCACTGGCGATGTCCTCCTGGGTGTGGCCGAACTCGTCGGCCAGCCGTCGGTAGGCATCCGCCTCTTCCAGCGGGGTGAGGTCCTTGCGCTGGACGTTCTCGACCAGCGCTATTTCCAGCGTCTCCTGCTCGCCCAGCTCTCGGACCAGCACCGGGATCTCGGCCAGTCCGGCGCGCTGCGCCGCCCGCCAGCGCCGCTCGCCGGCGACGATCTCGAACCCGTCTGCCCGGCCGGCCGGGCGCACCAGCAGCGGCTGGAGCAGGCCATGGCGGCGCATCGAATCCGCCAGCAGCTCCAGCTCGTCCTCGTCGAATCCGCGCCGCGGCTGGTGGCGGGACGGCGAGAGCTGCTCGATCGGCACCAGCCTGGCTCCCTTGGGCGCCGGCTTGGCCACCTGGAGATCGGCATCGAGGATCGTGCCGGCATCCTCGCCGAGCAGGGCCGAGAGGCCCATGCCCAGGCCACGCCGCCTGCCGGGCGTCTGGTCGGAATGCTTCACCGTGTTGCCGCCATCATGCGTCGATCCCGTCTCAGCATCTCACCGGCCAGATGCGCATAGGCCATGGCGCCCGCCGAGCGCACATCATAGAGCATCACCGGCTTGCCATGCGATGGCGCTTCGGAGATCCGCACGTTGCGTGGGATCACGGTGTCGTAAACCCGCTCGCCCATGAAGCTGCGCACGTCCTCGGCCACTTGCTCGGACAGGTTATTGCGCTTGTCGAACATGGTCAGGACGATGCCGTGCATCTGCAGGCGCGGGTTCAGGGTGCGCCGCACCCGCTCGACCGTGCGCAGCAGCATGCTGAGCCCCTCCAGGGCGAAGAACTCGCATTGGAGCGGCACCATCACCGCATGCGCCGCGACCAGCCCGTTGATCGTCAGCACACCCAAAGATGGCGGGCAGTCGATCAAGACATAGTCGAACCGGTCCTCCAGCCGCAGCAGCGCATCGCGCAGCCGGTAGCTGCGCTTGCCGTCGTCCACCAGTTCCACCTCGGCCGCCGACAGGTCGACGGTCGAGCTGATCAGGGTGAGACCTGGCACGGCGGTTTCGGTCAGGGCATCGGCGACCGGTGCCTGACCGGTGATCACGTCGTAGGCGGTCACCGTGCGGACCGAGCGGTCGACGCCCAGCCCGGTCGAGGCATTGCCCTGCGGGTCGAAGTCGACGACCAGCACCCGCTTGCCAGCCACCGCCAGGGCGGTACCGAGATTGATGGTGGTCGTGGTCTTGCCGACCCCACCCTTCTGATTGGCAATCGCGAAGATGCGTGCCTTAGGCCCGCTCTTGAACTCGACGACCGTCGACACGTACGACCTCGCTGACGCGCAGGATATTGCCTCTCGGATCCGAGAGGCTCGGCAGGACGTCCTGCCTCATATGCCAGTGCCGCGCCGCGTCGGTCAATTCCGACGGCAACGTCTGGCCCTTGGCGAACAGGGCGACTGTGTCTCCGGCCATGTGCGGTGCTGCGAAGCCGAGCAGCCGGTCCAAGGGTGCGAGCGCCCGTGCCGTCACCACGTCGAGCTTCGGCAGCTTGGCCTGCTCGATGCGCACCGCGTGGATCGTCACGGCCGTCTCGGTGATCCGGGCCGACTCGCGCAGGAAGGCAACCTTGCGCTGGTCGCTTTCCACCAGATGCATCGCCGGCACGCCCATGATCGCCAGGATCATGCCGGGCACGCCAGGACCGGTACCGAGATCCGCCCAGGTCCGGGCCTCGGGCGCCAGCAGGCGCAACTGACCGCCATCCAGCACATGGCGACGCCACGGATCGGCGAGCGTGCTGGCTGCGACCAGGTTGATCCGCTGCTGCCACAGCTCCAGCAGTTCCACCCAGCGCCGCAGCCGCTCCAGCGTTTCACGTGAAACGCGCAGCAGCGCCGCGCATTCCTCTGGGGACATCGGCCGGCTCATGCCGCGGACGCGCTCGGCCGCTCGACGAACCGCAGCAGCCGTGCAGTGGCGGCCGGGGTCACGCCAGGGATGCGGGCTGCGGCACCCAGCGAGCGCGGCCGGGCCCGGCTCAGCGCCGCGACCACCTCGGCACTAAGGCCCGGGATGGCCTGATAGTCGAGATCGTCGGGCAGGGCCAGTTCCTCCTGGGCTCGGAACCGGCGGACCTCCGCCTCCTGCCGGGCGAGGTAGGTGGCATAACGTGCCTCGATCTCGAGCTGCTCCTGGACCGCGGTTGGCAGACCCACCAGTGCCGGTGCCAGCGGTACGAGTCTGGCCAGGCTGGTGTCCGGCAGGCGCAGCAGGTCGAAGCCGTCCCGGCGCCGGCCATCCGCCTGCACCGCGATGCCGTACGCCGCCGCCTCGCCCGGAGTGACGGAGATCCGGCGGAGCAGGTTACGGCCCAGTTCCAGCGCTTGGAGCTTGGCCAGATGCGCCTTCCGCCGCTCCGCGCCGACTACACCCACCGAGATGCCGGCATCCGTCAGACGAAGGTCGGCATTGTCGGCACGCAGGCTCAGCCGGAACTCGCTGCGGCTGGTGAACATCCGATAGGGCTCGGTCACGCCCCGGCTCACCAGGTCGTCGATCATCACCCCGATCATCGCTTGGCTGCGCTCCAGGATGAAGGGCGGACGTCCTGCCGCCAGCAGCGCTGCATTGATCCCGGCGACGATCCCCTGGCCGGCCGCTTCCTCATAGCCGGTCGTGCCGTTGATCTGCCCGGCGAGATAGAGGCCCGGCAGGCGGCGCACGGCGAGATCCGGTCCGAGTTCGCGCGGGTCGACATGGTCATACTCGATCGCGTAGCCGAACTGGGCGATCTCGGCCCGCTCCAGCCCGGCGATCGAGCGCACCAGGTCGAGCTGGACCTCGCGCGGCAGCGCGGTCGAGATCCCATTCGGATAGACCAGCGGGTCGTCCGTTCCTTCCGGCTCCAGGAAGACCTGATGGCGCTCGCGGTCGGCAAAGCGCACCACCTTATCCTCGATCGACGGGCAGTAGCGCACTCCGCCCGCAGTGATCTGCCCGGAGTAGATCGGGGACCGGGCCAAGTCGGCGCGGATCAGCGCGTGGGTGGCGGGGTTGGTCCAGGTGATCCGGCACTCCACCTGCTTCTGGCCGATCCGGTCGGTCAGGAACGACATCGGCACGGGCGGATCGTCGCCCGGCTGCGCCTGCAGCGCTGCCCAGTCGATGCTGTCTCGCCGCAGCCTGGGCGGTGTGCCAGTCTTGAGGCGGCCGAGCGTGATGCCGGCTGCCGCCAGCCGCTCCGGCAGGCGAACCGATGGCCGCTCGCCCAGGCGGCCGGCCGGGCGGCGCTCCTCGCCCAGATGGATCTCGCCGCGTAGGAAGGTACCGGTGGTCAGCACGACCGCAGCCGCGCGCAGCCAACACCCGTCCTGGTCAACCACACCCCGGACCCGGCCGTCCTCCAGGATCAGGTCGACCGCCTCGGCCTCCAGTACCTGCAGCCCAGCCTGCCCGGCGAGGAGTCCTTGCACCGCGGCCTCGTAGGCCCGCCGGTCGGCTTGGACGCGCGGTGCCCGCACCGCCGCCCCCTTGTCCGCAGCGAGCATGCGGAACTGGATGCCAGCTCGGTCGATCGCGCGCGCCATGATCCCGTCCAGCGCATCGACCTCGCGCACCAACTGGCCGCGGCCGAGCCCGCCGATCGCGGGGTTGCAGGACATCCGCCCGATCGCCCGGCGGTCCTGGGTCAGGAGCGCGGTGCGGGCGCCGAGCCGCGCCGCGGCGGCAGCCGCCTCCACCCCGGCATGGCCGCCACCGATCACGATCACGTCGAAGATTTGCATGGCAGATCGCAGCGGCCCTGGATTGAACTAGCGCATTGCCGCGCACGCCGCTTCAAAGGCATGACGCCCCCGGGTGATAGGCGAATCCGGATCGCAGGGAAACATGATGTCCTCCGTCGTGCTCGCCATGCTGGCGCTGGCCGTGCTGCTCGGGATTTCCGCCTTCGTGCCAGCCCTGGCCGATCGCCTGCGCCTGCCGGCCACCACCCTGCTGGCGATCGTCGGGATCGCGATCGGCGGCCTCCTGTTCTTCACCGACACCCACATGTTCCCTGGCTGGACGCCCGGGCTGGGCGGGCTGATCGGGAACCTTGCCGACCTGCACATCCCGCCGGACATGCTGCTCCTGGTATTCCTGCCGGTCCTCTTGTTCGAGAGCTCGATCAGCCTGGATGCCAGGGCGCTGCGCGACGATCTGGTGCCGGTGCTGGCTATGGCGGTGCTGGCCGTGCTGGTGACCACGCTGGTGGTCGGCATCACGCTCAACCCGTTCACCGTGGTGCCGCTGGCCGGCTGCCTGCTGCTGGGCGCGGTGGTCGCCACCACCGACCCGATCGCGGTGATCGGGGTGTTCCGTGAGGTGGGGGCACCCCGCCGCCTGTCCGACCTGGTCGAGGGCGAGAGCCTGCTGAACGACGCCGCGGCGATCGCCCTGTTCAGCGCCTTCGTGGCGGCCCTGCGCGCCGGCAACGATGGTGATCCCACGGCGATCGCCTGGACCTTCCTGTGGGACTTCATCGGCGGCGGCCTGTTCGGCCTGGTGCTGGGCCGGCTCGGCGCCGCCCTGCTCACCCGGCTGGACCAGGCCGGGCCGGCCGAGATCACCCTGTCCGTGTCGCTGGCCTATCTCGCCTACATCATCGGCGAGGATGTGCTGCATATTTCCGGCGTGGTCGCGACCGTCGCCGCGGGCCTGGCGTTTGGCTATCTCGGTCGGCGCCGAATGAGCACCCGCTCCTGGGGAGCGATCCACCATGTCTGGCAGCAGCTCGGCTTCTGGGCTGCCTCGCTGGTGTTCATGATGGCAGCCATGCTGATCCCCAAGGTGCTGGTCGAGTTCCGGCTCCACGACTTCTTCCTGCTGGTCGTGCTCATCCTCGCCACCTTCGCGGCCCGCGTGTTCGTGCTCTACGCGGTGATCCCGCTGCTCACCGCGCTCAAGCTCGCCGAGCCGATCCGCAGCGCCTATCGGCTGGTAATGCTCTGGGGTGGCCTGCGCGGCGCCGTCACCCTGGCCTTGGCGCTCGCCGTTTCCGAGCTGCCGGGCATTTCCGACGAGGTGAAGCACCTGGTCGAGGTGGTGGCGGTTTCTTACGTGCTGTTCACCCTGTTCGTCCAGGGCACCACGCTGCGCGCGCTGATCGGCTGGCTCGGGCTGAACCAGCTCGGCCCGCTGGAACGCATGGTGCGCGATCGTGCGCTGGAGCTCAGCCAGACCGACATGCTGGACCGGCTCCGGCTGGAGGCGGTTCGGCTGGGCATCGACCCGGAGACCTCGCCGGAGATCGACCGGCTGAACAAGGCGCGCCTCGCCCAACCGCGGCGGGTGGCGCCACTGGGCGACGACATGCTGTCCCAGCAGCTCACTGCGGCCCTGCTGACCGTCACGCGGCGCGAGGCCACGCTCTATGTCGAGGAGATCGGCCGGGGCCTGGCCGGGCGGCGCACTGCCGCGCAGCTGCTCGGCAATACCGACCAGCTCCAGGATGCGCTGCAGACCGATGGGGTGCGTGGCTACCGGTCGGTCGCCAAGCGGCTCAGCCGGTTCGACCTGTACATGCGGTTCTGCGTCTGGATCCAGCGCACCTTCCGCTGGTCGACGCCGCTGGCCCGCCAGCTCGCCGACCGGTTCGAGGTCATGCTGATCAGCCGGCGAGTCATGAACGAGTGCGTTGAGTTCGCCCGGGAGCGCCTGCCATCCCTGTTCGAGCCGCGGGTCGCCGAGACGGCGCTGCATGTGGTCCAGGACCGCAAGGAGCTGATCGAACGCAGCTTCGAGGCGCTCGAGCTGCAATATCCCGAATATGCTGAGGCACTGCGCACCCGCTACCTGGACCGCGCCGCCCTGCGCATGGAGGAGGATGCCTACGGGCAGATGCTGCAGGAACGGCTGATCACCCCGCCGGTCTATCGCAACCTGATGGAGGCGACCCGACAGCGCGCCCGCAGGTTGGAGCAGGCACCGACCCTCGACCTGCACATGGACATCCCGGCGATCCTCCGCGAGCTGCCGCTGTTCAAGGACCTGGCGCCGGAACAGATCGAGGCGGTGAGCCGCCTGCTCCGGCCGCGCATGGTGCTGCCGCGCGAGCGGATCGTGCGCGCGGGAGCGCTGGGCGACCGCATGTATTTCGTGGCGAGCGGTGCCGTCGAGGTGGTCCTGGACGAACCGGTGCGGCTCGGCACCGGCGACTTCTTCGGCGAACTGGGCCTCCTCACCCGCGAGCCGCGCCGGGCCGACGTCGTCGCCATGGGCTACTGCCACCTGCTCGAACTGCATGCCGACGTGTTCGACCGGTTCCTAGCGGCGGATCCCCAGGCGGCGGTTGCCATCCGTCGCGTGGCAGCCGAGCGGCTGGGCGTGTGGCAGGAGCCGGCCCAGCCGGCCGGCTAACTGTTCCACGTGAAACGCTGAACCGCTACTTACCGATGCAGAACCGCGCGAAGATTCGGTCCAGCACATCCTCGGCGTCGGCACCCGCACCCGTGACTCGCGCCAGAGCCTGGCTCGCATGGCGCAGCGCTTCGGCCACCAGCACCGGCTCGGACAGGTGAGCTGCCGCCAGCGCGTCGTCCAGCGCCGCCAGCGCGTCGCACAGCGCCGCTTCGGCCCGGGCACCCACGGGCACTGCCCCCGCCTCCGCCTGGTCCGGTGCCGCCAGCGCTGCCACCAGCTCTGCCAGCAGCCGGTCGATCCCGGCACCGGTGCGGCACGAGATCGCCAGATGGTCCGCCGGCGCCGATGTCAGGTCAGCCTTGTTCGCCACCACCAGCCGCGTCTGGCCTGTCGCGAGCGGCACGGCCGGCAGTGCCGGCAGCACCGGCTCGTTCGCGTCGATCAGCTCCAGCACAAGATCGGCGGATGCCGCCTTTTCCCTGGCGCGGCGCATTCCTTCCTGCTCGATCGGATCGTCGCTGTCGCGCAGTCCCGCCGTGTCGATCAGCGTCACCGGCAGGCCGTCCAGGTCCAGGGCCACCTCGACCGGGTCACGGGTGGTGCCCGGGCGATCCGTCACGATCGCGACCTCGCGGCCAACCAGCAGGTTGACGAGGCTGGACTTGCCGACATTGGGGGCACCCACCACCGTCACGACAAAGCCATGGCGCAGCCGCTCCGCCGCAGGCGCCTGGGCCAGCGCATCCGCCAGCTCGACACGCAGCCGCATCATGCCCGGCCCGATCCGGCCGAGCGTGCCGGAAGCGACATCGGCTTGGTCCGCGGCGAAATCCAGCTCGGCCTCGACCGCGGCGCGCAGCTCCATGAGCTGCTCGTGCCACTGGCCGATCTGGCGTCCGACCGAGCCTTCCAGCCTCGAGAGCGCCGCACGCACGCCGCGCGCGGTGGTGGCCTCGATCAGGTCGCCCAGGCCTTCCACGGCCGCCAGATCGAGCTTGCCCGCCAGATAGGCACGCCGCGTGAACTCGCCGGGCTCTGCCGGGCGCAGGCCGGGCATCCGGCCCAGGGTTGCGGCCAGCATCCGGCGCACGCCGATGCCGCCATGATGCTGCAGCTCGACCAGGTCCTCGCCGGTGAAGCTGGCCGGAGCCGCAAAGCGCAGCAGCAGGGCCTGGTCGATCGGCGGTCCGTCCGGCCCGTCGCGCAGCCGGGCCAGCACCGCCCGGCGCGGTGCGGGCGGCCGGGCCACACCTAGCTTCGCCAGCGCCTGCAGCGCTGCCGGTCCGGAAATCCGCAGCACCGCCACCGCCGAGCGGCCGGGCGGCGTCGCCCAGGCCCAGATCGTGTCGCCCGTCAGCGCTTGTCGTCCTTGGGTGGGGCTGGCGGCCGCATCCCGGTCGCGGTCGCCATCATCTGCGCCCAGATGGTCTGCCACTGCTCCAGCCCCTTGGACAGCGGCAGCCAAGTCTCCATGAGCTGCTTGGTGTCCGTGGCATTGATCGCATCCGACAGGCGCTTCTCCAGCGTGTCCATCAGGCTTTTCTGCATGGGCGCCACGTCGGGCAGGCCCAGGAACTGCCGGGCCTCCTCCGGCGTGCAGTCGATGTCGATGCTCACTTTCATGTCCGCCTCGCCGTTCGGGTCCCGCCGCTCCACATCCTTAGGACGACGGCGGCCAACGGCAACCTCCGGCCACCATCGCCACCAACGAAGGGAGCTGGCCCTTGGCCAATCTCTTGCGCAACGCCACCAGCCCCTACCTCCTGCAGCACGCCGACAACCCGGTCCACTGGCGGGAATGGAACCCTGAGGCCCTGGCGCTGGCCAGGGAGCTCGACCGCCCGATCCTCCTGTCGGTGGGCTATGCCGCCTGCCACTGGTGTCATGTGATGGCGCACGAGAGCTTCGAGGACCCGGTGGTCGCCCTGCTGATCAATGATGGGTTCGTGCCGATCAAGGTGGACCGAGAGGAACGGCCGGACCTGGACCAGATCTATCTGCACGCCCTGCAGCTCCTGGGCCAGCCGGGCGGCTGGCCGCTCACCATGTTCCTGACCCCGGAAGGCGCGCCCTTCTGGGGCGGCACCTATTTCCCGCCCAGCCCACGCCACGGCCTGCCGAGCTTCTCTCAGGTCCTGACCAAGCTGGCGAAGCTGTGGCGCGAGGACCGGACGCGGCTGCTGGCTAATCGCGACCAGATGATGGCGGCAATGGCCGCACTGGAAAAGCCGGCATCGGGCGCGAGTGTGCCGGCCGGGCTGGCGTTCGAGACGGCACAGGCCATCGCGCGCCATTTCGACCCGGAGCATGGCGGGCTGCGCGGCGCACCCAAGTTCCCGCAGGTCCCGATGCTCGACCTGCTGCGCCGCACCGCGATCGCACGAGGCGACCGGCAGATGGCCGGCACCGTCCTGCACAGCCTCAGGCGGATCTGCCAGGGCGGGATCTACGACCATCTGGGCGGCGGCTTCGCGCGCTATTCGGTCGACGCCTTCTGGCGCGTGCCGCATTTCGAGAAGATGCTCTACGACAACGCCCAGCTGCTGGGCCTCCTGGCCGAGTGTCACCTGCTGGAACCCCAGCCGCTGTTCCGAGCCAGGGCCGAGGAGACGGTCGGCTGGCTGGTGCGCGAGATGCGCAGTGCTGGCGCGTTCGTCGCCTCGCTCGATGCCGACAGCGAGGGCGAGGAGGGCCGCTACTATGTCTGGGACGCGGCCGAGATCGAGGTCGTGCTCGGTGCCGATGCCGCGACATTCGCCCAGCATTACGACGTCCGGCCGGAAGGCAACTGGGAAGGCCGCAACGTCCTGAACCGCCTGCACGAGCCAGGCTTAGCGCCGGCGGAGGACGAGGCGGCGCTGGCGAGGATGCGCGCCGCCCTCCTGGCGGCGCGGGAGCAGCGGGTCCGTCCGGGCCGCGACGACAAGATCCTGGCCGACTGGAACGGCCTCGCCATCCAGGGCTTGGCGCGGGCCGCCACCGCGTTCGACCGGCCGGACTGGCTGGCCGTGGCCGCGGAAACCTTCGACGCCGTGATGGATCTGCTGGGTACGCCCGATGCCGGGCTGCGTCATGCGTGGCGGGACGGCCGGCGCCTGGAGCTCGGTCTGCTGGACGACCATGCCCAGATGGCCCGTGCCGCCCTGGCGCTGGGCCTGGCCAGCGGCGACGAACGCTGGACAGTCCGCGCCGCCATCATTCTCCAGGCGGTCGAGCAGGCGTTCGCCGATCCCGAGGGCGGCTACCGGCTGGCCCCGGCCGATGCCACCGACCTCCTGGTCCGCCCGAAGACCGCCTTCGACGGTCCGAGCCCGGCAGCGCTCGCGACCTTGCTGGAATGCCTGGCGCTGATGCACGCGCTGGACGGCCAGGCACATTGGCGGGACCGGGCGGACCGGCTGGTGCGCTCGGTGGCAGGCGAGGTGACCGAACAGCCGGCGGCTCACTGCGCCTTCCTGGCGGCATCGCTGGCGCTGGAGATGCCCATCCAGATCGTGTTGGCGAGACTGGCAGCCGAACTCACTGCACTGCGCCGCATCGCCCTCACGACGTCACTGCCGCATTTCGTGGTCCAGCAGGTCGAGGCGGGCGATGTCCTGCCCAGCGAGCACCCGGCCTTCGGCAAGACCAGCCGCGACGGACGCCCCACCGCCTACGTCTGCGTCGCCGCGACCTGCACCGCTCCTTTGACCGAACCGGCGGCACTACGGGACGAGCTAGCCGCCGCTGGCTTGCGCGTCGGCAGGATCGGCGCAAACTGACGGGACGGAGCGAAACGAACCCGAGAAGGACCAAGGCGCATGGCGACCAGAGTAATGGTGCGCAGGACTGGCGGCCCG
>NZ_WUJP01000541.1 GCF_009806515.1 Geminicoccus flavidas
GAGGTGCTGGAAACCGAGAGCTTTGAGCCGGCCCAGCCGGGCCCGGGCGAAGTGCTGCTGCGCCAGCGCGCGGTCGGCCTGAACTTCATCGACTGCTACTTCCGCACTGGCCTCTATCCCACGCCTCTGCCCTTCACGCCGGGCTTCGAGGCCTGCGGTGTCATCGAGGCGGTCGGCGAGGGGGTCGACCTGCAGGTCGGCCAGCGGGTTGCCTACGGCACCGGTCCGATCGGTGCCTATACCGACCTGCGGGTGATGCCGGCTGCCCCGCTCGTCCCGGTCCCGAACTCGATCCCGGACGAGGTAGCCTGTGCCATGATGCTGAAGGGCATGACCGCCCGCTATCTCCTGCGCCGCACCTTCCGCGTTGAGGCCGGCCACACCATCCTGATCCATGCCGCGGCCGGCGGTGTAGGCCTGATCGTCTGCCAGTGGGCGAAGCACCTGGGTGCCACGGTAATCGGCACGGTCTCGACCGACGAGAAGGCCGAACTCGCCAGGGCTCATGGCTGCGACCACCCGATCGTCTACAGCCGCGAGGACTTCGTCGCCCGGGTCAAGGAGCTCACCGGCGGCAAGGGCGTGGACGTCGTCTATGATTCGGTCGGCAAGGACACCTTCCTGAAGTCGCTGGACTGCCTGAAGCGCCTCGGCATGATGGTCACCTTCGGCCAGTCGTCCGGCAAGGTGGAGCCGTTCGATACCGGACTGCTCGCCCAGAAGGGCTCCCTGTTCCTGACCCGGCCGACCCTGTTCTCCTATGTCGCCGAGCGCCAGGACCTGCTCGAGACCGCCAGGGACCTGACCGACGTGGTCGCGAGCCGTGCCGTGAAGATCCAGGTGGAGCAGAAATATCCGTTGGCCGACGCGGCCGCGGCCCATCGCGACCTGGAGGCGCGCAAGACCACCGGCGCCACGGTGCTCATTCCCTGACCTTATCCGCCGGCCGGGTCTCCTTCGCGAGTCCGGCCGGCTCCTTGAATCGGTCCTGGAGCCAGCGGTCGTAGAATGCCAGCGCCCGCCCCTCGTCCAGGCACCAGAGCCGCTCGCCGCTGATCGAACGGTTCTGCCATTCGCGGTCAACCGCGACGGCGGCCGTGATCCTGGCGGCGCTGGCCTCTGTTCGTCCAGGCATCGGCCTACTTAGCTTCCGCACAGGTGAGGCCGGTCCCAACGGCCAAGCTGTCGCTTCACAGGCCGCGATAGCGCAGCACTTCCTAGGATCAGGACGCATTTTTGCAGCCAGAAGAAGACGGCTGCTGCGAGGCAGATGGCTAACAGGAAGAGGTTGCCACAGCGGGTGTAGTGGGTGGCGGGGCGTTTCCTCTTCCGTCGGGCCGGGATGCAGATGCGCAGGCCACGAGCCTTCAACTCGTCTCGTAGCCAATCGACATCATAGTCCTTGTCGCCCAGCAACCGCTTGACCGGTGGCAGGTCGGCCAGGAGCACCAGAGCGCCCCTGGATCGCTCATCTGGCCCGGCGAGAGAAAGAAAAGGTCAGCGGCCGACCTCGGCCATCGCTGACCATATGCAGCTTGGAGTTCAGCCACCCCTCCGTGCGCCCGATGGCGCGCGGACGCGCCGCCTTTTCTGAGGCTCACCGCTGTCCGGTGTGCCTTGAGGTGGGTGCTGTCGATCATGAGCATGTCGCCGTCCGCACCGGCCGGACCAAGCCACGAAAGATGCGGGCGAACACCCCAGACGCGACCATCGCACAAAGCGGTTGTAGAGGGTCTTGTGGGGGCCATAGACCGGCGATGCGTCCCGCCATCGAAGACCGCTGCGCTTCACGTGGATGATCCCGCTCAACGCCTTCGGTCATCCACCCGTGGCTTGCCCCGGGCCTTCGGACGTGCGGCCGAAGCCGCTCCACCTGCTCGTCCGTCAACCAAAACCGATCGCTCATCATGCCCTCGAAGTCGGGCAGCATGAATCACCTAACCAGTTGAAATCGTAGGGCCTGGAGGTCCTGACCCTATGGTGAGGACCTTTGAACTTGATTTGCCGGTTCATCACGACAGGCTGCGCCAGAAGCAGACAATCCGCTCGACCTCGGTGAATCCAAGAGCCCGATGGGCTGCGATACTGCCCTCGTTCGTGATGAGGGCATCGCTGGCGATCTCGCTCAAGCCGCGCGCCTTGGCCCAATCCTCTCCGGCTCGAACCAGGGCCAGTCCGACTCCCAGCCCACGCAGATCCGCATCGACATACCACCCCTCGATATAGGCGATGGGACCTGGCCCGCAGCCCTCGGCGTAGCCACGAAGGCCCATCTCGATGAAGCCTGCCAGCCCTGCCCCGAGCTTGGCTGCAACCAGGACGATGGCGTTCTCCGGGGGCGAGGCAAGGTAGGCTGCGATCTCCTGGGCCGCATCCATGTCGTCGGGCCACAGCGCATGTCGCAGACGCAGCAGTTCCTCGGCATCAGACGATACGGCAGGCCGGATCTCGAAAGGAACTTTGCTCATGAGCTCCTAACGGCAGTTTACGGGTCCTGATTCTAAGGATCGCCGTGCTGAGCGGCCAGGCCAAGGCGGGTGCCGCCATCGGCAGCAGGAGGCCGGCCAGCCGTAGGGTCACATGAACCCGTCCCAGAGCAGCTTGACCCCGGTCAGCAGCACAAAGCCCACGCACAACGGATAGAACCAGCGGTCGCTGACCCGGTGGTGCAGCCACACGCCCGCCAGCATGCCCAGCGCCGCCACCGGCACCATGCAGAGGATCGTGGTGACGATCGACCGGTCGAACAGACCGATCATGAAGTAGGGCGGCAGCTTGGCGAGATTGATGGCGGTGAACAGGATGGTCATCGTGCCGACGAACACCGTCTTGTTCAGCCGCAGCGGCACCAGATAGAGGTTGGCGGGCGGGCCGCCGGCATGCGCGATCGTGCTGGTGAAGCCGGCGGCACTGCCCAGCAGCACGCCGGACAGCGGCCTTGGCGGCTTGCCGTTACCGATCCGCGCTGCCGGGCGCAGGAACCAGTCCAGCGAGAACAGCACCGAAGTGGCACCCAGGAGAATGCGCACCGCGTCCTCCGACAGCCAGTCGAACGCCAAGGTGCCGAACACAATCCCGACCAGCGCGCCGGGCAGGAGTGCGGCCACCGCGTGCCGGCTCCAGCTACGGCGATACGCCCATACGCCAATCGCGTCCATCAGGCAGAGCAGCGGCAGCATGATCGCTGCGGCATGGGCAGGAGACATCACCCAGCTCATCAGCGGCACCGACACCATGCCGAGCCCGCCACCAAACCCGCCTTTGCTGAGCGCGCTGATCAGGACGCCGGTGATCACCAGCGTCCAGTAGAGCAATTCCTGGTTCAACGGGGCGCGCTCACATCCCGGCGATCTTCTTGAGCGCGTCGACCTGCCAGGTCTGGGTCATGTCCTCCAGGATCTGGCCGTTCTCCAGCCCGCGCCCTTCGAGCTGCAGCATGATCCGCCCGCCCAGGATCAGCGTGGCCTGGCCGCTGTCGCCGCCCTCCTCGAACTGCACCATCGCATTGTCCCGGCCGACCCGGACCCGCTTGGCGCCGGGATTGGCCGCGATCAGCGCCGGGTTGCCGATCATCGCCGCCAACCCCTGGATCATCGGGTTGTCCACCGAGATCCGGGCCTCGATCGAGCCGTCGCCGCCTTCCTGCGTGTAGATACGCGCGACCGACGTGCCGCCGCCGAACATCGCCATGGCGGCACTGCTGTCCTCTTCGCTGTCCTCGAACGTCCAGCCCGTGGGTGCTGGCGGGAAGCCCGCACGGTATTGCCCGGCGAGCTGCGACCGGATGTCCTGGATCGCGAACTGCAGCTCGTTGATGGCGCCACCCAGGTCACCTTCCTCGTAGTACTGCTTGCCCAAATCGATCTGATCGGTGACCTGATCGGCCGACGCCGGCAGGCTGGCAGTCAGCAACAGGGTGCAGACAAGGGCAACGACACGCATGGAACCAACCGCAACATCCCCGACCGGCCCTGAACGTAGCCTGCCCGTCCCGGCGTCGTCGAGCGCCCGGAAAGGGCTGATGCGAGGAGCTGGCCGATGAGCGGGAACGGCCAGGTCGTCGTGGTGGGCGGCGGCCATGCCGGCCTGCTCATGGGCTTGGCCCTCGTAGGTCACGGCATCGAGGTCCGGGTGGTCGAGCCGATGGCGCCGGCAGCAATCCGCAAGGCACCCCCCGATGGGCGGACCCTGGCGCTCCTGGCCGGCAGCATCCTGCAGCTTGAGGAGCTGGGCCTGTGGGCGCCGCTGACCCCCTATGGCGCGCCGATCCGGCGGGTCGAGGTGCTGGACGTCGGCAGTGCTGCCAAGGTCAGCTACCAGGAGGAGGACGCGCCGGGCCCGGTCCCGTTCGGCCAGGGCTTCGAGAACCGGGTCCTGCGCCAGGTGCTGCTCGACCTGTTCCTGGAACAGGCCGGCCGTCGCCACCTGATCACCGACCGGGTGAGTGCCATCGAGCGCGATGCCGAAGGCATCACCGTCCGCACCGAAGCGGGTGCCCGGCTGCCGGCCGGCTTGGTGATCGGCGCCGATGGCCGCGGCTCCGGCCTACGCAAGCTGGCCGGGATCGGCCTGCACCGCTGGAGCTATGGCCATGCGGCCCTGGGCTTCATCATCCGCCACCCGGTCGACAATGGCGGTGCCGTGCTGGAGCGGATGCGCAAGGGCGGGCCGCTCGCGACGCTGCCGCTGCGCGCCGACCGCACCGGGATCACCTGGGTGGAAACGCCGGAGCGGGCGAAGGCCCTGGCCGAAGGCGAGCCGGCGCAGTTGCTGGCCGAGCTGGACGAAGCACTGGAACACGCACTGGGCGAGCTAGAGCTGGACAGCCCGGTGGGCGTCTGGCCGCTCTCCGGCCAGCATGCCGACCGCTACGTGGCACCGCGCCTGGCCCTGGTCGGCGATGCCGCGCACGG
>NZ_WUJP01000524.1 GCF_009806515.1 Geminicoccus flavidas
GGGCTCCGGTCGGCTGGCCGATGGTGCCGAGCTGGCGGCGCGGCGGGTGGCCGGTACGGTGCTGCTGGAACGGGCCGGCGAGGAGGTCAGCCGGATCGAGCTGCCGGCAGATGCGTTGGACCGGCTGGTCGAGCAGCTCCCGGCGGCGCGCGAAAAGCTCGACCTGCTGGGCTTCGGGCTGCCGCAGCAGGGCTAACCCCATCGCCCTGGCGGGTCGCCCCATTCCTTTCTACGCTGAAAACACGTCGCCCGGTGATGGTGGCAGGAGGGGCTTGGCGCTGTGCGCCGGTAAAACGTTTTGTGGCAGAAGGAAGCGGTGGTCGTGAAGTACGACTATGTGGTGATCGGGGGCGGTAGCGCTGGCTGCGTGGCCGCGTGGCGGCTAACCCAGGAGTTCGGTGCCAAGGTGCTCCTGCTGGAGGCTGGCGGGCCGGACGACAACTGGCTGCTCCGGATCCCCGCGGGCTTCGTGAAGCTGCTCTCCAACAAGAAATACGTCACCCATTATGAGACCGTCCCGCAGCCGCAGCTTGATAACCGGGTGCTGTCCATCCCGCAGGGCGCGGTGCTGGGCGGCGGCAGCAGCATCAACGCCCAGGCCTACATGCGCGGCCGCATCCGCGACTATGACGAATGGGGCGAGATGAGCGGCAGCCCGCTCTGGTCCTGGGCGAAGATCCTCCCACACTTCCGGGCGCTCGAGGGCAATGTCCGCTTCAACAACGAGTTCCACGGCATCGACGGGCCGCTCAAGGTCGGCCAGGGCGGCTTCGTCTGCGAGATGACCAACATCTTCCTGCGCACCGCACAGGGGCTGGGCCTGCCATTCCGCCATGACTTTAACAATGGTGAGCCCGGCGGGGTCGGCTACCTACAGATCACCGGCACGCCCGGGCGGCGCTGCAGCGCGGTGGACGCGTTCCTACGCCCGGTGATGGACGCGCCGGACCTCCATTTGCGCACCCGGGCGCTCGTCTCACGGATCGTGGTGGAGAACGGCCGGGCGGTCGCGGTAGAGTACCGGCATGATGGCCGCCAGGAGACCGCTAGGGTGGATGGCGAGGTCCTGCTGGCGGCCGGTGCCTTCGTCTCGCCCAAGCTCCTGATGCTGTCCGGCATCGGCCCAGCCGACCATCTGCAGGAGCATGGCATCAAGGTGCAGGTCGACCTGCCGGGCGTGGGGCAGAACCTCCAGGATCATCCGGGCTCGCCGGTGGTGGCCGCCACCAATGGCGACTACGGCCATTTCGGGCAGGACCGTGGCCTCAAGATGGCACTGAACGGCGTGGAGTACCTCCTGTTCCGCCGCGGCCGGATCACCAGCACCGGCGTGGAATCCTGCTCCTATCACGTGCCCGAGGACGGCGCTGGCGACCCGGTCATGCAGGTCTACTGCGTGCCGACTACGAGCTATGCCGGCGACGTGCCGAACGTCGATGGGGTGACCCTGCACACCGTGCTGCTCCGCCCGCGCGCAGTGGGCTGGCTGAAGCTGCGCTCGGCCGACCCGGCAGCGCAGGCCCTGATCCATCCCAACTATCTGGGCCACCCCGACGACCTGCGCCACCACATCCTGGGCGTGCGCGCGGCTCGGGAGATTCTCGCGGCCCGGCCGATGCGCGACGTGGTCACGACCGAGCTCCTACCGGGGCCGCAGGCCCAGAGCGACGAGGACATCGCCCGCCACCTGCGCCGCACCGCCCGCACCGATTTCCACCCGGTCGGCACCTGCCGGATGGGCAGGCAGGGCGCCCCCGACACGGTGGTCGGCCCCGACCTGCGCGTGCAGGGCGTGGACGGGCTGCGGGTGATCGACGCCTCGATCATGCCCAAGCTGGTGTCGGCCAATACCAACGCCCCGACCATGGCGATCGCGGACCGGGCGATCTCGATCATGCGGGGTGTGGAACGCGCTTGAGGCTCGACGGCCGGGCGAGGCATGCCGGAACCTCGCCCGCCCCGATTGATTCCGCGGCGGGTTCGGGCGATCTGATCGGGTGAGCGCTTCCGCTCGGCCTGCCGGAGCACCGGATGTCCGACCACCGACTGCAGCAGATCGCCAACGCCAGCCTGTCCTGCTACCTGCGCTACAGCACGGGCGACCGGCGCGCGGACGAGGCGGCCGGGCGCAGGCACGGCGCTGCCGGCGAGCCCAAGCCCAACGATCGCGAATGCCTCTATTATGCGAGCCTGGTCGGCCAAGCGAAGGCGGCGCTGGCCGCCTACGAGCGCGACCGGGCCGAGCTGGTCCAGGCCAAGGAACGCGAGGCGGACCAGCTCGCCCGCGAGAGCGACGAGAACTACCAGAAGCGCAAGGCGGCGGTCCTAGAGGAGCGCGCCAGTGCGATCGCGGCGCTGGACAAGACGATCGGCCCGCGCAGCAGCCGGATGCAGGCGGCCGCCGAGCAGCAGGCCGAGACGCGGGCAAGGTCCGCCCAGATCGAGGCCGATCTCGGCCGGCCGCTGCGCACCAGCATGGTGCCGGTCTATCCGTTCGTGCTGCTGGTGATCGCGATCGCCGAGATCCCGATCAACCGGCTGGCCTTCGAGCTGTTCTTCCAGGAAGCGCCGATCGTTTCCCTGTTCCTGTCCTTCGCGGTGGGCCTGCTCCTGGCCTTCTTCGCCCACCAGGCTGGCCTGTGGCTGCGCCAGGCGACCAGCTACAAGACGCTGGGGGGCAAGCTCGGCCATCTGGCCGGCGTCGTGCTGATCCTCGCGATCGCCCTGCCGCTCATCTATTTCATCGCGGCGATGCGCCAGCACTACCTGGCCCTGATCGAGGCCGAGGCCGCCAATGACTTCGGGGCATTGCTGCGCCAGGGCCTGGAGGGCGGGCTCGGCAGCGCGCGGGAAGTGCTCTCGGTCGAGCTCGGAGGCCCTGGCTGGACGCTCCTGATTCTCAACCTGGCCCTGCTCGTGGTAGGCGCCATCATCTCCTTCATCCGCCACGATCCGCACCCCGACTACGAGGCGGCAGTGACCCGGGCAGAGCGGGCGCAGCGCCGGCTGAACCGCCTGCGCAGCACTTATGAGCGCCAGGAGGCCAAGCTGTCCCGGCAGTATGACGAGCGGATCTCGACGCTCGACCGGCAGCTCGTGCGGATCGAGAACGAGCTGGAGCTGGCCAGGCGCACGCTCCAGCAGGCAGCGGCCCACCGCCCGCAGATGATCCGGGCGGTCGCCGGCACGCTGGTGCAGCGCTTTGGCGCCTACCGGCTGGGCAACCGGCTGAGCCGCACCGATGGCCAGAGCCCGGCCTGCCTGGATGATTTCAGCGAGTCTGCCCTCGTGCAGGCCTTGCACCGGAGCCTGGACGATGCGCCGATGGCTGGCGTCGATGATGCTGACAATGTGGTGGGCATGCGGCCTGCCGGCTGAGGCCCGCGCCGCCACCGACTACTGCGCCGGCAGCGCGCGCGCTGTCCTGTTC
>NZ_WUJP01000542.1 GCF_009806515.1 Geminicoccus flavidas
GGTCCATCCCATCCACGCCCAGGGCTTCAACATGGGGATCGCCGACGTGGCGGCCCTAGTGCGGCTCATCGCGGCGCGGCCGGACGAACCGGGCTCCCCCGACGTGCTGCGCGCCTATGAGCGGCAGCGACGCGGCCCGAACACCCGCTCGATCTGGCTGACCCACGGCTTGGCCCGGCTGTTCACCAACGAGCTGGTGCCGGTCACGCGCGCCCGTGGAGCAGCGCTCACCCTGCTGGACCGGCTGCGCCCGCTGCGGCGCTTTGCCATCCAGCGCGGCATGCGGACCTGAGATGTCGGTTCTGCCGATCTATCTCGGCGCGGCCCTGGCCGAGATCGCCGGCTGCTTCGCGTTCTGGGCCTGGCTGCGGCTTGGCCGCTCGATCCTCTGGCTGGTGCCCGGCATGGCCAGCCTCGCCCTGTTCGCCTGGCTCCTGACGCTGAGCCCCGCAGATGCCGCGGGACGCGCTTTTGCGGCCTATGGCGGCATCTACATCCTCGCGAGCCTGCTCTGGCTCTGGGCGGCCGAAGGGGTGTGCCCGGACCGCTGGGATCTGGCCGGCACGCTGGTCTGCCTGCTGGGTGCGGCCCTGATCTTGTTCGGGCCCCGCCCGGCCTGAGCCGGACCGAGGCCCGCCAAATCAGTTCATGGTGTTCCAGAAGTCGTCGTTGGTCTTCGCGTGCTTCATCTTGTCGAGCAGGAACTCGATCGCATCCACCGTGCCCATCGGGCTGAGGATGCGGCGCAGGACCCACATGCGCTGGAGCGTGCCGCGATCGACCAGCAGTTCCTCCTTGCGGGTACCGGACTTCTGCACGTCCAGGGATGGGAACACGCGCTTGTCGGCGATCCGACGGTCCAGCACGATCTCCGAGTTGCCTGTACCCTTGAACTCCTCGAAGATCACCTCGTCCATGCGCGAGCCGGTGTCGATCAGCGCCGTGGCGATGATGGTGAGCGAGCCGCCCGCCTCGATGTTGCGCGCCGCACCGAAGAAGCGCTTGGGCCGCTGCAGGGCGTTGGCGTCGACGCCGCCGGTCAGCACCTTGCCGGACGAAGGCACCACCGTGTTGTAGGCGCGTGCCAGGCGGGTGATGCTGTCCAACAGGATCACCACGTCCTTGCCCATCTCGACCAGGCGCTTGGCCTTCTCGATCACCATCTCGGCGACCTGGACATGGCGGGTCGCCGGCTCGTCGAAGGTCGAGGAGACCACCTCGCCGCGCACGGTGCGCTGCATGTCGGTGACCTCTTCCGGCCGCTCGTCGATCAGCAGCACGATCAGGAACACCTCGGGGTGGTTCGCCATGATCGCGTGGGCGATGTTCTGCATCAGCACCGTCTTGCCGACCCGGGGCGGCGCCACGATCAGCGCACGCTGGCCTTTGCCCAGCGGCGAGGTCATGTCGATGATCCGCGTGCTCATGTCCTTGATGCCCGGGACCTCGAGCTTGAGCTTCTCGGTCGGGTAATAGGGCGTCAGGTTCTCGAAATGGACGCGGTGCCGGGCCTTCTCCGGCTCCTCGAAATTGATCGTGTTGGCGCGCAGCAGGGCGAAGTAGCGCTCACCCTCCTTGGGCGCCCGCACCAGGCCATGGACCACGTCGCCGGTGCGCAGGCCGAAGCGGCGGATCTGCGACGGCGACACGTAGACGTCGTCCGGCCCCGCCACGTAGTTCACGTCCGGCGAGCGCAGGAAGCCGAAGCCGTCCTGGAGGATCTCGATGACCCCGTCGCCCGTGATCGCGATGTCAGTCTCGGCCAGGCGCTTCAGGACCGCGAAGATCAGGTCGCCCTTCTTCAGGGCGCTCGGCTGCTCGATGCCCAGCTCTTCGGCATAGGTCAGAAGCTCGGCCGGCGAGCGGCGCTTCAGCTCGGTGAGGTTGATGGTCGGCCGGTTGACGTCCGCGGCGATCTCCGCGGCGGCCAATTCCTCCTCCTCGCGCACCCGCGGCAGGCCGTCATGGCGCCCGCCCCGCCGCTGCTCGAAATGGCGCTGGCGGCTGTCGTCACGTTCGCGGCGGAACTCGTTGCGGTTGCGCTCGAAATTGTTGCGGTTGTCCTGGCGTTCGCGGAACTCGCGCGGCTCGCGGAACTCCCGCTGCCGGTCCTGGCGCGGGCCACGATCCTGCTGCCGGTCCTGGCCCCGCTCGCGGCGGTCCTGACGCTCGTCACGCTCCGGCCGCTCGGCCCGGACCGGTGCGGGTGCCGGGGCGAGATCGCCCGGCTCCTCGCCCGGCATCGGCGGAATGGTGATGTCCGGCTGCGGTTCAGAGGAAAGATCGCGGCTCCCGCCCTGGTCCGCCGCCTCCTCCGTAACCCCACCAAAGGCATCGCCGCCGCCAGGTGCCG
>NZ_WUJP01000543.1 GCF_009806515.1 Geminicoccus flavidas
GTTCCGCCACCGGGTCGGCCTCGCCACCGCGTGATGCCGGCTCGGCCTTGGGCCGGCGGCCACGGGCCGGCCGCTCGCGCGGCAGCTCGTCCAGGCCGGGATCCAGCCCCAGCGCCCGCTGCAGGCCTGCGTCTTCACTGCCATCGGCTTCCTGGCCGCCATCGTTGAGCGGCAGCTCAGCGGCCGCCGCATCCTTGGCCCGCTCGCTCCGGGTGCGCGTGCGCCGGCGCCTGGCACCGGTCGGCTTGGCGGGCCCTTCCGTGGTCTCGGGCGAGGGCAAGATGGATTCAGTCGTATCGTCGGACAAGATGGTTCTCGCGGAAAAGAACTCGAGAGATCAGAAGGGCTTGAGGATCACCAGGAGAACGATCCCGACGAACAGCAGGGTCGGAACCTCGTTGATCATCCGGTAGAAGCCGGCCGGCCG
>NZ_WUJP01000544.1 GCF_009806515.1 Geminicoccus flavidas
GGGCCGCTCGTCCCGCGCCAGCTTCCGGACCTGGCCAGCCAGGAAGCCGTGGCAGCCGGCGAGCAGCAGCACCAGGAGGAGCTTCGCGTGCAGCCAGCCGTCGGAGAACTGGTTCTGCACGATCGCGAGCCAGATCCCGAACACGAAGGTGAGGATCATGGCGGGGGTGGCGATCCCCTTCAGGAGCCGCCGCTCCATGATCTTGAAGGTCTCCGACGAGTCGCCGCCGACGACCTTGTCGACATGATACACCATCAGGCGCGGCAGATACCACATCGCCGCCATCCAGGCGGCGAATGCCATGATGTGCAGGGATTTCAGCCAGAGCGACCAGTCGCTCAACCGGACCTCGCGTGCGCTTCCGATCGTACGATCCTGTCGGGCTCCATCAAGGGGCCTGGCGAACGTCGATGAAGCGGGAAGTTTTCAGGGGACGGCAAGGGTGCCGCTCCCGATCAATGGCCCATCGCGGCGAGGATTTCAAGGGTTCTGGCCAATATCAGGCGTGCAACGCCCGGACTGCGTCGGCCAGCCGCTGCACCTCGCCCGGATCGGTCTGCTGCAGCACGCCGTGGCCCAGGTTGAAGATCCAGGGCCGGCCCCGGTTGGCCTTTGCCAGTGCTGCAAGGCGCGCCAGCATGCCCTCCCCGCCGGCCACCAGGTCGACCGGATCGAGATTGCCCTGCAGGCACAGGTCGCGCGGCAGGAGCCGCACCGCCTCGGCCATCGGCACGCTCGTGTCGAGGCTCAGCCCGTCCGCCCCCACCCTGGCCGCCACCTCGGGCAGCGCGAGTCCGACGCCGCGCGGGAAATGGATCACCGGTATGTCGGGGTGCCGGGCTTTGAGCTCCGCCACGATCCGCTGCACCGGCCGGATCGCCCACAGCTCCAGCTGGTCGGGCGGCAGCGCGCCGGCCCAGCTGTCGAACAGCTGCAGCACCTCGGCACCAGCCTGCACCTGCCGGTCGAGGAAGGCGATCACCGCGTCGGTCAGCAGCTCGATCAGCCGGCCGAACAGTTCCGGCTGGCAGCGGGCCAGCGTGCGTGCGGCCGCGAAGTCCTTCGAGCCGCCGCCTTCCACCACATAGGCCGCGAGGGTCCAGGGCGCGCCGGCAAAGCCGATCAGCGCCGTCTCCGGCGGCAGCTCCTCCCTTAGCCGGCTGAGTGTCGCATAAACCGGGCTCAGGCGCTCGTGGAGCTGATCCATGCTGAGCTGGACCAGGGTCTCGGCCGTCCTGACCGGCGTCAGCACCGGCCCCTCCCCCTGGGCGAAGCTGACCTGCACGCCCAGAGCGTCCGGCACCACCAGGATGTCGGAGAACAGGATGGCCGCGTCCATGCCGAACCGCCGGATCGGCTGGAGGGTCACCTCCACCGCCAAGTCGGGATTATAGCACAAGGAGAGAAAGTCCGGCACCTCTTTGCGTATCTCGCGATACTCCGGGAGATAGCGCCCAGCCTGGCGCATCAGCCAGAACGGCGGGCGTGCCGCCGGCTGACCCTTGAGAGACCGGATCAGCAGCTTGTCAGCCGAACGGATCGGCAAGCCGGATTTGTCCACAGGTCAACAGTTCCTAAGAATCTGTTCTTTTGCGAATCGAATGGAGAAGAACAGGTTGCAGTGGTGGTTGTTGGCAGGGCCTGAGTCGGGATTGCCAGACGGTCCCCCGGATCTCCCTGCGGTCTGCCCAGTCTCCAGCCAGGCGCCGCGTCCTGGGTACAAATGCTGGAACATCCGCAAAAAGGCCAGTTTATTCCGCGCCTTGCCCGGGGGATAAGGATTCGGTGGAAGTGGGGGATTGTCCAACGCTATCGTCCGTGCGTGCATCGTCGGGCGTCGAAGCTTTCCCCATGGGTGTCGAATATCGGGAGACGGGTGGATGGACGGGCTGAGATGCGGACGGTTCGGCGGCCCGCCGCGCAGGCGTGGAATTGTCCACCATTCATCCACAGCTCCGAGGGAGTGCCGGGGCCAGCGGACGGGACGATGACCTTGCGGCTGCACCTGCACCTGATCTCGGACAGTACGGGCGAGACGGTCACCACCGTGGCGCGCGCCGCCGTGTCCCAGTTCGAGGACGTGGTCCCGGTCGAGCATGTCTGGTTCTTCGTCCGGACCCGCGCCCAGCTCGAGAAGGTGCTCTCCATCATCGGCATGATGCCGGGGATGGTGATCTTCACCCTGATCTCGCCGGACCTGCGCCAGATCCTGCAGGAGCGCTGCGCCCAGATGAATGTGCCCTGCGTCCCGGTCCTGGACGTGGTGATGAACGCGCTCACGGAGATGGTCGGCTCGTCCGGCATGCCGAAGATCGGCAAGCAGCACGAGATGGACGCGGGCTACTTCTCGCGCATCGCCGCGATGGATTTCGCGATGCGCCACGACGACGGCCAAGCGCCCGAGCGGCTGGACGAGGCCGATGTGGTGCTGGTGGGGGTTTCACGCACCTCTAAGACGCCGACCTGCGTGTATCTCGCCAATCGCGGCATCAAGGCGGCCAATGTCCCGATCGTCCCGGACATGCCGCAGCTGCGCTACCTGGAGAAGCTGAAGCGGCCGCTGGTGGTGGGCCTCACCATCAATGCCGAGCACCTGACCTCGATCCGGCGCAACCGGCAAAAGCACATGGGGGTCGGCGACGAGGGCCAGTTCGGCGGCGACTATGCCGAGGCGGACCGGGTCCGCGAGGAGCTGGTGATGGCCAGGCGGATGTTCCGCAGATTCGGCTGGCCCGAGATCGACGTGACTCGCCGCTCGGTGGAAGAGACCGCCGCCGAGGTGCTGCAGCTCCTGCAGGCCCGGCGCGACCCGGCACTGGAGACCGGGCCCAGAACCTCGATCGCCGCCGCCGACTGGCTGCAGGACGATGAGTGAGCAGCGGCGTCGCGGGCGAGGCTGCCGGTGAGCACCCACCGGCAGCGCCGCCGGCGGCAATGGCATCGCTGGATCCTGCTGCCAGGGGCGGGGCTCCTCGCACTGGCCCTGGCCTTCTGGTTCGGCTTGGAAGCGGGCAGTGCCAGGAGTGAGGCGCTGGTGCAGTCGCTCGATGCGCGGCTGGCCGAGCTGGCCGAGCGTGACCGGCAGGCGGGGCTGCGCCATGCCGAAGCGGAGCAGCGTCAGGCCGGCGCCCTGGCTGCCGCCCATCGGACGATTCGGGACCTGGAGGAGCGCGTTCCTTACGGTGATTTCGGCGGGCTGGTCGACCTGCTGCGCACCCGGATAGCGGACGGCGTTCCCATCGAGCGGCTGCGCTTCGTCGTCGGCCAAGCCCGGGCGGAGCGGCAGTGCCGCGACGGCGTCGAGCGCCGCCGCTTCCAGCCGCGCCTGCCGAGCGATGTCAGCCCGCTGCAGACTGTGGCCTTCCTCGACAACCGCATCACGGTCAGCGCCACGGCGTCGCCGGTGACACAACCGGACGGCGCGCCGGGTGATGGGTTCGATCCGGTTAGCCCCGTGGAGATCAGGCTCCTGCGGATCGGCGGCAACCTGGAACTGGTCAAGGGCGTGCTGCCACTCGGCCATTCAGTGGTCGACGGGAGCCGCGAGTACCGCTTCACCTTCACGTCCGGCGCGAAAAGTCCCGGCATCGAGGCGGTCATGCAGGACTGTGCCTATCCCTGAGGAGAATCACGCCGGAAACGGCCGAACAGGTCGAGCTGACGCGGATCGGCATCATCGCCGCCATCGCTGACACCCAGGCCCAGAAGCCGCACCGGGCCTCGCGGCAGCTCGGGTCGTTCCAGCAGCCCGGCCGCGATTTTCCACATACTTTCGACATCCTGGGGAAAAGGTCGCGGTGTGGTGGTGCGGGTCCTGGTGACGAAGTCCGCGGTGCGGATCTTGAGCACGACCGAACGGCCGCGAAAGCCGGTATGCACTAACCTGCGGTTGAGATCCTCGGTCAGCGCGCGCAGCTCCGCCAGGAGGGTGGCCGGGTCGGCCAGATCGCGAGGGAAGGTCTGCTCCACCGACACCGAGCGCCGCGGCCGGTCGGGCTCCACCGGCCGGTCATCCAGGCCTTGGGCGATGCGGGCGAGCCAGGCGCCGTGGCGGCCGAACCGGCGCACCAGCCAGGCCTCGGAGGTGGCGCGCAGGTCGGCACCGGACGCGATGCCCACCGCGCGCAGCTTTTCCGCGGTACGCGGGCCCACGCCGTGGAACTCCTCGACCGGCAGGCTTGCCAGCAGAGGTGCGACGTCGGCCTCGGCGATCACGGTCAGCCCGTCCGGCTTGTTCATGCCGGACGCGGTCTTCGCCAGGAACTTGTTGAACGAGACGCCGGCCGAGGCGGTGAGCCCGGTTTCGGCCAGGATCAGCTCCTTGATCAGGCGGGCCAGCGCCACCGGGTCGGCCGGCCCGTCCGCCGGGCGGGTCACGTCCAGATAGGCTTCGTCCAGCGAGAGCGGCTCGACCAGCGGGGTGAAGCGGCGGAAGATCGTGCGGATCTGCCCGCTCACCTCGCGATACACGTCGAAGCGCGGCCGCACGAAGCGCAGCTCCGGGCAACGGCGCAGCGCCTCGTGGGCCGGCATGGCCGAGCGCACCCCGAAGGCCCGGGCCTCATAGCTGGCGGCAGCCACCACGCCCCGCCCCTCGCGCCCGCCCACCGCGACCGGCCGGCCTCGCAGTGCCGGGTCGTCGCGCTGCTCCACCGACGCATAGAACGCGTCCATGTCGACATGGACGATGGCACGCCTGCTCACCTCCGCCGGCTCCGCATCATGTGGCATTCCCTACACGGCGGCCGAGTGTAGCGGATCGGACATAGTGTCCATGCTTGCCGCGGCCGCGGGTGGCGATCACTCTGGCAAAGTTGTAACGGCGGTCCCAGCGGGATCGCCGCCGATGGGCGCGCGCAACGGGAGATCGGCATGCGGTTGAAGGCTTTGCTCGTCCTCGCCTCGGCGCTGGGAGTGATTGGTGCGGGTACGGCCGAGGCGCAGACGCTGCAGGAAGCCCTTGCCAACGCTTACAATACCAACCCGGACCTGGGTGCCGCGCGTGCCCAGCTGCGGGCCACGGACGAGCTGGTTTCCCAGGCGCTGTCGGGCTACCGGCCGCAGGTGGGCGCCACGGCGAGCTATGACATCGTCGATCTGGACACCAGCCAGGGCGACGCCACGCTCGACTCCTCCACGATCGGGCTGAGCGTCACCCAGCCGCTCTATCGGGGCGGCGGGCTGGATGCGAACCTGCGCGCCTCGGAGAACACCGTCCGCGCCAACCGCGCCAACCTGATCGTGACCGAGCAGCAGGTGCTCTACGACGCGGTACAGGCCTATGCCGGCGTCTGGCGCGACCGCTCGGTGCTGGATCTAGCGATCAACAACGAGAAGCGGCTGCAGCGCCAGCTCCAGGCGACCCGCGACCGCTTCAACGTGGGCGAGGTCGCCCGCACCGACGTCGCCCAGGCCGAGGCGCGCCTGTCCGCCGCCGAGGCCGCGCGGGTCGAGGCGGAGGGCCTGCTCGCCAACTCGATCGCCACGTTCCGGCGGATCATCGCCCAGGAGCCGGAAAAGGTCGATCAGCCGGTCCGTCCCGCCGCCCTGCCGGCCAACGAGGCAGAAGCGCAGGAGCTGGCCGCAGCCAATCCGAACATCGCGACCGCGCAGTACACGCTGGCCGCGGCCAGGGACGACGTGGATGTTGCCTTCTCCCGGCTGCTGCCGCAGGTCGACCTGCGCGCCAGCGCCTCCTACGCGGACGAGCCGACCACCAATCTCGCCTGGCAGCGCGATGCCTCGATCGGCGTGCAGGTCACCGTGCCGCTCTACCAGGGCGGTACGGAATATTCCCAGGTCCGGCAGAACAGGCAGTTGGCCCGGCAGCGCGACGAGCAGCTGGTCGCGACCCAGCGCAGTGTCGCCGAGACCGTGACCACGGCCTGGGAGACGCTGCAGACCAGCACCTCCAACATCCGCTCGCGCCAAGCCCAGGTGCGCGCCAACCAGATCGCCCTGGAGGGCGTGGAGCAGGAGGCGCAGGTCGGCTCGCGGACCGTGCTCGACGTGCTCGATGCCGAGCAGGAGCTGTTCAGCTCGCAGGTCGAGCTGGTGCGCGCCCAGGCCAACGAGGCGATCGCGGCCTACGCGCTGCTCGCCTCGATCGGCCAGCTCACCGCGGACCGGCTGGAACTGCCGGTCGAGCGCTACGACGCCGAGGCCTATTACCAGGAGAACCGCTCGCGCCTGTTCGGCCTGGGTGATCCGCTGGACTGACGGCAGCCATCGACGCGCGACCCGGGGACGGACAATCCGGGCGGAGGAGACCGGGCGAATGTCGGCGGAGGGAGGAATGCCTGCATGCGGGTGTGTCGACTGATCGGGCAGATGCTGCTGCTCCTCCTGGCCGTCCCGGCCTGGGGGCAGGGCATGAGCGTGGGCGGGGCCGGCCTGGATGGCCCGGATCCGGTCACGGGCGACCCGTTCGCCGCCTCGGCCGGCACGTTCGGCATCGATGATCCCGCCGGGGACGGCCCGGCCTTCACCGGCCGGGACGTGCTCGCCGTGCTGGATCGGGCGGAGCTCGGCCGCGACCCTCCCGAAGCTGCGATGCCCGGCCGGACCAGCTTCGAGCCGCCCGCCCCATTCGACCGCCCGCTGGGCGGCATCGGCGAGGCCAGGCTCGAGCTCCGCTTCGGCGAGGGCGGGGACGCGGTCGCGATCTGGCGGGCCTTCGAGGAGCCGGGCGATGCCGTGGGAGCGTTGCCGCGGCTGGGCGGCAGACTGGCGGCGGAACTCCGTACCGATCGGATCGGCGTCACCCATCCTGAGCGCGACGGGGAAGGGTTCACCTGCGTCCTGGTCAGGCCGGCGCCGGATCTGGTCTGGGCGGCGTGCGGGCTTTCGGTGAGCCTGGACCCGCTGCAGGTGCTGGGTATGGTGCGAGCGGCCGTGCCGCCCGAAGGCGATGCCGGGCCGCTGATCCAGCGGGCCATGACGGTCGCGGCCTGGGCGCGCGACCGCTGGCTCGCTATCGAGAACGAGCGGCGCAGCGGCTGATCGCGCCGCCAGCCAGGGAGGAGGCCGCGATGGCCGAGCATTACATCGAGCGTGCGCACCATCATTTCGGCTGGGACAACAGCTGGCGGCCCGTGCTGACGGTCCGACCCGGCGACACGATCGAGTTCGAGACGATCGATGCATCCGGCGGGCAGTTGAACCCGTCCTCGACCGCGGCCGATGTCGGCAGGCTCGATTTCGGCGGGGTCAATCCGGCGACCGGCCCGGTGTTCGTGGAAGGGGCCGAGCCCGGCGACGCGCTGGTCGTGCGTGTGCGCGACATGAAGCCGTCGGGCTGGGGCTGGACCGCCAACATCCCGGGCTTCGGCCTGCTGGCGCACCGGTTCAAGGACCCGGCGATCGCCCACTGGCACTATGCAACCGACCTGAAGACCCCGGCCCCGTTCAAGGCCGGCGCCTCGGTGCCGCTCAAGCCCTTCATCGGCGTGATCGGCCAGGCCTTGGCGGAGAGTGGGTCGCACAGCGTGGTCCCGCCGCGTCGGGTCGGCGGCAACATGGACACCGCCGACATCTGCGTCGGCAGCACCGTCACCTTCCCGGTCGAGGTGGAGGGCAGCCTGTTCTCGCTTGGCGACACCCACGCCGCCCAGGGCGACGGCGAGGTCTGCGGCACCGCGATCGAGAGCGCCATGAACGTCGTGGTCCAGCTTGAGCTGGTCAAAGGACGGGCGCCAAGGTTCCCAGTGATCGACAACCCGACCCCACGCGGCCGGCACATCGACGGCAAGGGCTATCTCGTGACCACCGGCATCGGGCCGGACCTGATGCAGAACGCGATCGACGCGCTCGACCAGATGGTCGACCTGATCGCCGAGCGCCTGAAGATAGAGCCCGTCGAGGCCTACATGCTGTGTTCTGCCTGCGCCGACCTGAAGATCACCGAGATCGTCGACCAGCCCAACTGGATCGTCGGCTGCCACTTCCCGAAGATCGTGCTGCCATGAACGCTATAACTGACGAGTAGGCTGGAACTGTAATTACTCTAATCTTATCAATTGCTGGATTTCAGGGTGCTGTTGTCGGAAATCATGTTGCGGAATGTTGACCTCGTGTAATCGTGATCGATACACGCCCCACTAGGGATCAGCGCCGAGTGGGGACAAGAATGAAGCGCAACGTCGAGGTCGACTGGCCGGTCATGCCGGCTGCGTTCGCCATGGCCGGCATGGCCGCTCTGGCGGCGGGGGGAACTCCCGGCGAGGTGCTGGCGCAGGAAAGCGGCACGGACGATGCCGCCGGCGACAGCGGTGCGGTGGCCCTGCCGCCGGTGCTGGTGGAAGGGGAGCAGCCGGCCAACCCGCTGCGCGCCACCACTGGCATCGGCCGCCTGCCCGGCACCATCCAGGACACGCCGCAGTCGGTGCAGGTGATCAACGAGGAGACGCTGCGCCAGCAGGGCGTGACCAGCCTCGACCAGGCGCTGCGGAACGTGCCGAGCGTCACCGTGGCGGTGGGCGAGGGCAATGGCGGCCTGAACGGCGACCAGTTCCGCATCCGCGGCTTCGACGCCAAGGGCGACATCTACCTGGATGGGCTGCGCGACTTCGGCCTCTATGTCCGCGACAGCTTCAACTATGAATCGGTCGAGGTGTTCAAGGGCCCGTCCTCGGAGACCTTCGGCTTCGGCTCGACCGGCGGCGTCATCAACTCGCAGAGCAAGACGGCGCGCTTGGGCAACAGCTACTCGATCGACGGCTCGGTCGGCACCGGGCCGCTCTATCGTGTGGTCGGTGACGTCAACCAGCAGATCAACGACACCACCGCGGTCCGCGTGGTCGGCATGGTCCACGACCAGGACGTCGAGGACCGCGACCATGTGAAGTCCGACCGCTGGGGCCTGGCGGGCTCGCTCGCGTTCGGCCTGGGTACCGACCTGAACTGGTCGCTCAACTACCTGCACCAGCACGGCGACCGGACCCCGGACTATGGCGTGCCGGCGGTCACCCCGCCCGGCAGCGAGATCGCCCGGCCGGTCACCGAGTTCGGCGTCTCCCGCGACAGCTTCTACGGCAAGAAGCAGGACGAGGATAAGTCGGACATCGACATGCTGACCTCGCGCGCCTCCTGGAAGGTCGCCGAAGGCATCACGCTCAACAACGACACGCGGCTCGCCTATTACACCCGCGAGTTCGCCGCGAGCGTGCCTGGCTGCAGCGTGGACAGCGGATGCAATGGCGAGTTCTTCGCCGGCGGCAACCCGACCATCACCTATGGCGGCGGCAATCCCGCCTACAACCAGGACTCCTGGGGCTTCCAGAACGTCACGTCCGGCGTGTTCGACTTCCAGGTCGCGGGCTTCCGCAACCAGATCGTGGCCGGCCTCGACATCTTCTACCAGAACGACCATCGCGTCGGCCGCGGCACCGACGGCGACAAGACCCCGCCGACCATCCGCAACCCGGGCGACTTCTTCGGGAGCGACAGCTACACGCTGCCGGTCAACCCGAACAACGTGCGGAAGAGCTACGGCACCGACATCGGCGTGTTCGTCAGCGACCGGCTCTGGCTCACCGACGAGTTCTCGGTCCTGGGCGGCGTGCGCTGGGACGACTACAGCTCGACCTACAAGGTCTGGAACAATGACGGCTACAACAAGTACGAGGCCGACAACAGCTTCTGGAGCCCCAAGGGCAGCCTGATCTGGGAGCCTACCGAGAACCAGACCTACTACTTCTCCTACGCGACCTCCTCGACCGTGCCGGGCCAGTTCGTCGCCCTGGCGCCCA
>NZ_WUJP01000545.1 GCF_009806515.1 Geminicoccus flavidas
ACCCGATCAACGGCGCCCAGCCCAACCTGGAGCCCGAGGAGAACGAGAGCTTCGAGCTCGGCGGCAAGATCAGCGTGCTCGACCAGCGCCTGGGCATCAGCGCCTCGATCTTCCAGATCAACAAGGACAACGCGACCTACACCGACCCGGAAACCGGGCTGTCGACGGCCACGGGCGAGAAGCAGCGGGTGCGCGGCTTCGAGATCGGGATCGGCGGCTATCTCACCGATGCCTGGTCGGCGTCGGCTGCCTATACCTATCTCGACAGCGAGATCCGCAGTTCCACCGCAACCGATCCCGCCGACTCGACGGTAGGCAACGAGGTCCCGAACGCGCCCAAGAACTCGTTCGCGCTCTGGACGACCTACAACGTCCTCTCCCATTTCGAGCAGGTGCCGGGCGCGCTGCTGCTGGGCGGCGGCGTGACCTACCGCGACGAGATCTTCGGCAACAGCGCGAACACGGCCGAGCTGCCGGAGAACTTCTCGCTCGATGCCGTGGTCTCCTACAGCTACGAGAACTATCGGATCGCCCTCAACGGCTACAACCTGACCGACGAGCTCAACTACGCCGCCAACCAGAACGCCCGGGCCATCCCGACCTCGGGCCGGACCTTCCTGCTGACGGTGGGCGCCACCTTCTGATCGATCCGTCGCGACCTTGGATGTCGATTGTTCCGGAGTGGAGGCCCCACGAGGGCCTTCCGCTCTTTTTCCATTCCACGGGAAAGCCCGATCATGCTGGTTCAGATCAAGGACGTACTGACGCAGGAAGAGGTCCGCCACGTCCGCAAGGTGCTGGAAGAGGCCGCCTGGGTCGACGGCAAGGTGACCGCCGGCGAGCAGGCGGCGAAGAGCAAGTTCAACCTGCAGATCCCGGAGGGCTCGCCGGCCGTGCGCGAATGCGGCGAGATCATCCTGCGGGCCCTGGCCCGCAACCCGATCTTCAACTCGGCCGCCATGCCGCTGCGCGTGCTGCCGCCGATGTTCAACCGCTACGACACCGGCATGAAGTTCGGTGCCCATGTGGATGGCGCCATCCGCGCTATCCCTGGTGCCGGCGGCATGCGGATGCGCGCCGACGTCTCTTCGACCCTGTTCCTCACCCCGCCTGAGGAATACGAGGGCGGCGAGCTGATCATCCACGACACCTACGGCAGCAAGGCGGTGAAGCTCGAAGCCGGCAGCATGGTGGTCTATCCCGCCACCAGCCTGCACAGCGTCACCGAGGTGACCCGCGGCAGCCGCTGGTCCTCGTTCTTCTGGACTCAGTCCATGCTCAAGAACGACGGCGAGCGCGCCCTGCTCTACGACCTGGACATGGCAATCATCGAGACTCGCCGCCGGCTGCCCGACGACAGCCCGGCCGTACTGGGACTCACCAACGTCTACCACAACCTCCTGCGCCGCTGGGCCGAGCTGTGATCGGGGCGGACGAGGTCCGCCAGATCCAGAGTGCCGCCCGGTTCGGCTCGACCCGCGCCCAGGTTCTGCTGGGCCAGCTCTGCGTGGACGGCAACGGCGTCCCGCAAAGCCGTGCCGAGGGCCGGCGCTGGTTCCAGAAGGCGGCGGATGCCGGCAGCGTCGAGGGCATCAACATGGTCGGCCGCTGCCACGAGTTCGGCTGGGGCGGCCCGGTCGACCTCGCCGCCGCGGCTGCCTGCTACCGCACGGCAGCGGAGCGCAGCTATGACTGGGCACAGTTCAACCTCGCGAGCCTGCTCCATGACGGTAAGGGCGTGCCGCAGGACCGGCGGGAAGCCTGTGCCTGGTTCGTGCGCGCTGCGCGCCAGGGCCATCCCAAGGCCGCTAACATGCTGGGCCATTATCGCGAGGAAGGCTGGCTGCACCCGCGCCGTCCGGACAAGGCCGGGCGCTGGTACGCGCGTGCCGCCAAGGGCGGCGACTTTCGCGGCCAGTTCAACCTCGCCCGCTTCCTGTTCGTCGCCGGCCAGCGCGAGCCGGCCCTGATCTGGCTGGACCTGGCAGTGCGGGGTGGCATCCCCGACTTCTGGCGGGAAATCGCCTCTCACCTGACCAGCCATCCCGACCCGGCGCTGCGCCGCTACGGCGAGCGCGCCCGGATGCTCGCCAGCAGCGGCTCGGCCGGCGCCTCGTCCCAGCCGCCGCCCAAGGCGCGGTAGAGGCTGACGCTCGCGGTGAAGCGGGCGAGATCGGCCTGGGTGAGCGTGTCGGCTGCCGAGATGGCGGTCTGCTGCGCCTGCAGCACCGAAAGGAAATCGGCGGCGCCGGTCCGCCAGCGCAGCTCGGCGATCCGGTAGGCCTCGCTCGCCGCCCGGTAGGCGGCCTGGCGCAGGGCGAAGGTCCGCTCGGCCGTGTCCACCAGGACCAGCGAATCCTCCACGTCCTGCAGTGCCGTCAGGATCGCCTGGGAATAGCCGGCGGCCAGCTCCTGGAAGCGCGCCACCGCCTGGTCCTCGCCAGCCTCCAGCCGCCCGGCATCGAATACCGGGGCGACTGCGGCACCCGCCAGCGACCAGACCGCGTCGTCCAGCTTCAGCAGGTCGCTGAGCTCGCCGCTCTGCAGCCCGCCCGAGGCAGTGAGCGCCACCACCGGAAAGCGGGCAGCCCGCGCCGCCTGCGCGTCGAAGCCCGCCGCCGCCAGCTCCGCCTCGGCCTGGACCAGATCCGGACGGCGGCGCAGCAGCTCGGACGGCAGGCCGGCGATCACCGGGGGCAGGGCCAGCTCGCGCAGCCCGCTCGTGGCGATCGTGAGATTGCCCGCCGGCCGGCCCAGCAGGGTCGCCAGCGCGTTGGCCTGGCGGCGCGCGTCGCCCTCGAACCCTGCCACCGCGGCTTCCTGGCTGCTCACCGCCGAGAGTTGCTGCTGCACCTCCAGCTCGGACGCCTGGCCGGCCGCCGCCCGTACCCGCACGATGCCCAGCACCCTTCTCGCCGCGTCCAGCGTGTCCTGCGCCAGTGCCAGCCGGTCGCGCAGGGCCAGCAGGGTGAAGTAGGCATCGGCGGTATCTGCGGTGAGCGTGAGCGCCAGCGCGTCCTCTTCGAACACGCTGCCGAGCAGCCGCAACTGGCTGGCCTCGGCCACGTCGCGCAGCTCGCCGGCCAGGTCCAGCTCGTAGGACGCGGACAGCGACCCGCTATAGCTGGTGCGCGTCCGGTTCCCGTTGTTGGTGGAGGAGCGGCCGCGGCTGGCCCCGAGATCCGCGTCGATGCTGGGGAACAGGGCTGCGCGGGTAATCCGGGTCTGCGCCTCGGCCTGGGCCACCCGCTGCGCTGCCGCCTGCAGGTCGCGGTTGCCGGCAGCGGCCAGGGCGATCAGCCCGTCCAGCTCCGAACTCCCGAATGCCCGCCACCAGCCGGGATCCGGCCAGCGCTGCTGGGCGTCGACCGGCAGGGCGGCGAAGCGCTGGCCGGGCTCGGTGGGCACCGTGCCCAGCCGGTGGCTGACGTCGCAGGCGGCGAGCCCTGCCAGCAGGATCGGCACCAGGAGCATGCGCATGAGACGTCAGTCCGAGGACAAGGCTGCGACCGGATCCAGCCGGGCCGCCTTGCTGGCCGGCAGGTAGCCGAAGACCAGCCCGGTCGCGACCGCGCAGCCGAACGCTAGGATGATCGGCTCCGGGCTCAGGAGGACGGCGCGGCCGAACGCCCCCAGCGCCAGCGCGGTACCCACACCCAGGGCGATGCCCACCACCCCGCCCACCAGGCAGACCGCCAGCGCCTCGGCATTGAACTGCAGGAGGATGTCGCGGGGCCTGGCTCCGGTCGCCATGCGCACCCCGATCTCGCGGGTGCGCTCGGTGACGCTCACCAGCATGATGTTCATCACCCCGATCCCGCCCACCAGCAAGGAGATCAGGGCGATGGCGCCCAGCAGCACGGTCAGCGTGTTCTGCGATTCGGTCGCCATCTCCAGGATCGCTGCGGTGTTGCGCACCTGGAAGTCCATCGCCCCGTGGCGCGCCTCCATGACCGCCATGACCTCGGCCTCGGTCTGGTCCATCCGGCTGGTGTCGGCGACCTGCACCGTGATGGAGCGCACGAACGGCTTGCCGTGCAGGCGCAGCTGGCCGGTGGTCAGCGGCACGAACACGACGTCGTCCTGGTCCGAGCCGAACGGGGTGGCGCCCTTGGCCGCCATCACCCCGATCACCTGGAAGGGAATGCTGTTCAGGAGCACGTACTGGCCGACCGGGTCCGCGCCGGGGAACAGGTTGTCGGCCACCGTCCGGCCGAGCACGGCCACCGCCGCGAACTCGACCAGATCGTCGTCGGTGAAGAAGCTGCCGGATTCGACCGGCCAGGCGCGCACGTCGGGGAAGGACGGCACGGTCGAGTTGCTTTGGGTGACCAAGTCCCCGCCGCCGGCCTTGGCGGTGACGCTGAACGTGTATTCGGAGATCACGCCCCGGATGTTGTCGACCTGCTCCAGGGCCAGCCGGTCGGCGTCCACCAGCGTCGCGACCGTGCCGTCGGCGGTGCGCACGTTGCGCGCCCCCGGCCGGATCAGCATGAGGTCCGGGCCCATGGCGCTGATCCGGTCCAGCACCTCCTTCTTCGCCCCGTTGCCGATCGCCAGCATCGCCACCACCGATGCCACCCCGATCACCACGCCCAGCAGGGTGAGCGCAGTGCGGAACAGGTTGGCCGAGAGTGCCCGTGCCGCGGTCTTCAGGATCTCGCCGGCGATCGGCAGGCTCGACGTGCCGGCCAGCACCGGCTCCGTGACCTGCCGGCTGCGCGGCGGAGGCAGGACCGGCCCGCTGTCGGCAATGATCCGCCCGTCGCGCACCTCGACCAGCCGGTCGGCCTGCTGCGCCACCTGCCGGTCGTGGGTGATCAGGATCACGGTGTGCCCCAGCCCGTGCAGCTCGCGGAGCAGGCGCATCACGTCCTGCCCGCTCTGGCTGTCCAGGGCACCGGTCGGCTCGTCGGCCAGGATCACCTCGCCGCCGTTCATCAGCGCGCGGGCGATCGAGACCCGCTGCTGCTGGCCGCCCGAGAGCTGGGCCGGCTTGTGGTCCAGCCGCTCGCCCAGGCCCAGCATGGTGAGCAGCTCGGCCGCCCGTTCGCTGCGCTCGTGCTTGGGCCGCCCGGCATAGACCGCCGGCACCTCGACGTTCTCCAGTGCGGTCTCGTTGGCCAGCAGGTTGTACTGCTGGAACACGAAGCCGAACCGGTCGCGGCGCAGTTCGGCCCGCTCGGCCGGCTCCAGGTCGCCGACCTCGGCCGGCCCGAACCGGTAGCTGCCGCCGCTCGGCCGGTCGAGCAGGCCAAGAATGTTCATGAGCGTGGTCTTGCCGGAGCCCGACTGGCCCATGATCGCGACGAACTCGCCGCGCCAGATGTCGAGATCAACCCCACGCAGGGCCGGCACCTCGGTCTCGCCGCGCTGGAAGGTGCGGGTGATCCCGCGCAGGCTGATGAGCGGCGGCGGTGCCGCGGCCGGGACCTCCGCACCGGCGGGCGGCCGGGTCTGGACCAGGAGGCTCACAGGCGCGGCCCCATGGGCGGCCGCCCACCACCCTCGCCGCGCGCCGAGGCGATGCTTCGCAGCACGACCTTCTCGCCGGGCTCGAGGCCGCTCACCACTTCCGCGTTGACCCGGTCGGTGACCCCGATCCGGATCCGCCGGCTCTCAACTTCGCCAGAGGGGCGCTGGACCCGCACCTCGCGCTCGTCCGCGGCACCGCCGGGTGCCGGCGAAAGGGCCGTCAGCGGCACCAGCGGCACGTCCCTGGCCTCGGCACGGATGAAGAAGGCCTGCACGCTCATCTGCGGCAGGAGCTGGCCGCCCGGGTTCGCCACGTCGAACAGGGCGGTATACAGGGTGACGTTGTTCACCACCTCAGGGGTGGGGTAGATCTGGCGCAGCTCCGCCTCGAGCTGCTGGTCCGGCCGGCCCAGCGTATTGAAGCGCACCTTCATGCCGAGGTCCAGCTTCGGCTGGTCGGCCTCGGAGACCTGCACCTCCACGGTCATGGTGGCGAGGTCGGCGATCCGCAGCAGGATCGGCGCCGACTGGTTGGCGTTCAGGGTCTGTCCCTGCACCGCGGTCACCGAGACCACCGTCCCGGTCATGGGTGCCGCGATCTTGGTGAAGGACAGGTTCGCCCGATCCGCGGCGAGCGTCGCCTCCTGGCCGGAGATCTGCGCCCTGGTCTGCTGGATCTGTGCGTCCAGCACCCGGACCTGCGCTTCGGCAATGTCGAGCTCGTCCCGGCTGGTGGCGTTGCCCCGGAACATCGCCTGCTGCCGCTCGGCCTGGGCCTGGGCCAGCGCGCGCTGGGCCTCCTGCTGCGCCAGCACGCCCTCCAGCCGGTCGCGCTCGGCGAGGTCGGTGGCCAGGCGCGACTGCAGCACCCGCGAATCGATCTCCGCCAGGAGCTGGCCTTCCTGCACCTGGTCGCCGATCATCGCGTTCAGCTGGGTGAGCTGGCCCGAGACCTGCGCGCCCACATCCACATAGGATGCGGGCTCCAGCGTGCCGAGCGCGCTGACCAGGTCGGCCACGTCGCCCCGGACGATCTCGGCGGTCCGGACCGATTCCTGCGCCGTCTGGCCCTGTCCTCGCCACCAGGCATAGCCGCCGGCTGCGGCTGCCAGCAGCAGGACCAGGAGCCCGACCAGCCAGCCGGGTCGGCGCCGGCCCCTGGCACGCTTGGCGCCGGCCGGCCGGTTGATGGTCGCAATGGAAGGCGCCAGTTCGGTCATCATTCTCCGTGACAGCGCAGGCGATGCGCCCATCACCCCGGCAGCAGGACTGCCCGATCGATAGATCCTGGGCGCGTCACCAGTATGTGCGGTCTTGTAACAGCCGGTTACAAGGGGCGCATCGTCCCGACAGGTCTGCCCGTGGCTTTTGGAAGAGCTCCAGAAATTCCGGCGGTGGCCGCCGCCGAGCCAGCATCTTTCCAGCACCCGCCATTCCATGTCATGCTGCCTGGCTGCGGCGGCACAGGGCGTTTCCGCGTGGGTGGGAGGCAGCAGGATAGGACGTCTTGCGAAACGAACCCGAGAACCCCGCCCCGATCAGCCACTTGAATATTTTCGACGCCGCCCGGACCCCGGCATTGCTGCCCCCTCCTGGCAGGCTGACGGAAGATCAGGTCGTTCCCAGGCGATCATTTTCCGGCTGGTCCGTGCTCATTGCTAGCCTCGACGGAGGCGGCTAGAGGCGGCCCGGAAAGGGAGACGTGGCGGACATGGCGAGCGACATCGAGATTGCCCGGGCAGCGAGCATGCTGCCGATCCAGGAGGTCGCGACCAAGGTCGGGATCGGGCCGGACGAACTGCACCCCTATGGCCGGGCCATTGCCAAGGTCGATCACTCGGTGATCGAGCGCCTCGAGGACCGCCCGGACGGCAAGCTGGTCCTGGTCACCGCGATCAACCCGACCCCGGCCGGCGAGGGCAAGACCACCACCACGGTGGGTCTGGGCGACGGGCTGAACCGGATCGGCAAGAAGGCGATGATCTGCCTGCGCGAGCCTTCGCTCGGCCCCTGCTTCGGCATGAAGGGCGGTGCAGCCGGCGGCGGCTATGCCCAGATCGTGCCGATGGAGCAGATCAACCTCCACTTCACCGGCGACTTCCACGCGATCAGCAGCGCGCACAACCTGCTGGCCGCCATGGTCGACAACCACATCTACTGGGGCAACGAGCTGGGCCTGGACGAGCGCCGGATCGCCTGGCGCCGGGTGGTCGACATGAACGATCGGGCGCTGCGCCACATCACCAGCTCGCTGGGCGGCGTCGCCAACGGCTTCCCGCGCGAGGACGGCTTCGACATCACCGTGGCCTCCGAGGTGATGGCGGTGTTCTGCCTGTCCACCAGCATCGAGGACCTGGAGAACCGCCTGGGCCGGATGATCGTGGGCTACACCCGCGACCGGAAGCCGGTGCTGGCCAAGGACATCAAGGCGCAGGGTGCGATGGCGGTCCTGCTCAAGGACGCCTTCATGCCGAACCTGGTCCAGACGCTGGAAAACAACCCGGCTTTCGTCCATGGCGGCCCGTTCGCCAACATCGCCCATGGCTGCAACTCGGCGATCGCGACGCGCACCGCGCTGAAGCTCGCCGACTACGTGGTGACCGAGGCCGGCTTCGGCGCCGATCTGGGGGCCGAGAAGTTCTTCGACATCAAGTGCCGCAAGGCTGGGCTCACCCCGGACGCGGTCGTGATCGTCGCCACGATTCGCGCCCTCAAGAGCAATGGCGGGGTGGGCAAGGAGGATCTCGGCAAGGAGGACCTGGACGCGCTCAAGAAGGGCATCGTCAACCTCGCCCGCCATGTCCGCAACGTGCGCAAGTTCGGCGTGCCCTCGGTGGTCGCGATCAACCACTTCGTGACCGACACCCAGGCCGAGCACGACTTCGTCCAGAGATACTGCCGCCAGGAACTGGGCGTCGAAGCGTTCGTCTGCGCGCACTGGGCCGAAGGCTCGGCCGGGATCACCGGGCTGTCCGAGCATGTCGTGAAGCTGTGCGACGAGGGCCATCCCCTGGACGGCCGCGGCTTCACCCACCTCTACCCCGACGAGATGCCGCTCTGGGACAAGGTGAAGACCATCGCCACCGAGATCTACGGTGCCGAGGACATCATCGCCGACAAGAAGATCCGCGACCAGTTCAGGGAGCTGCAGGCCGCCGGCTACGGTCATTTCCCGATCTGCGTGGCCAAGACCCAGTACAGCTTCTCGACCGACCCGAACCTCAAGGGCGCGCCCTCGCACCACATGGTGCCGATCCGCGAGGTCCGGGTGTCCGGGGGTGCGGAGTTCCTGGTGGTGATCTGCGGCGAGATCATGACCATGCCGGGCCTGCCGCGCAAACCCGCCGCCGAGACGATCCGCATCGACGAGCACGGCCGCATCGAAGGCCTGTTCTGAGGCCAGGGCCGGCCTGGTAGCGCCGCACCTTAGGGGTGCGGCGCCCAGCCCCTGGAGTTGCGGCCGGCAAGAAGCGCCATGCTGACTGGGATGACCTGTGACGAGCGCTTGGCCGAAGACAGGTCGAACGTCCCGTTTCCCAAGTGCGGCAGCCCCGATTCGGTTGCCGTCGACGGGCTCCCTTCGCCTTTCTTCGATTACGTGGCCGGGCTGAACGTCCTGCACGATGGCGGCTTCGCCCGCGCGGCTGACGGCCCACCCAATTCGGATGGCGCTTAACCTTGCCTTAACTGGCAGGGCCTTAGGCTCCGCTGCCGAGAAGGTGCAGCGGGCAAGGGTCCATGGCGTCATCGATCGAGCGGCCGGCCGCCGGGGCCGGCATTCCTCTGGCGGCCATGCCATCGGCCGGCTCCGCCTTTGCCACGGCCGGCTCCACCGGCGATGCCGCCACTGACACGCTGATCGCCGGCACCCGCTGGCAACCGGCCCAGGGCGGGGCCACGACCACCATCACCTACAGCTTCGCCAGCGCTGCCTCGCAGTGGCGGATCGGCTACGGCCATGACGAGCCGGGCTTCTGGGCCGGCGACTTCTCGGCGGCCGAGCAGGCGGTGATCCGGCAGGCACTGGGTGCCTGGGAGGCAGTGGCCGACATCCGCTTCGTCGAGGTGGCCGAGAGCGGCGGCGAGGCCGGTACGCTCCGCTTCGGCCGCTCCCTGCTCCCCTCCACCGCCTGGGCCTATCTGCCGGGCGGCGAGGCGGAGCATGGCGACATCTGGCTGGGCCAGCAGCGCTTCCCGGCGATCGACGATCCGGATCTGGCGAGCTGGGTCTATGCGCCCGGCACCTGGCGCTACTTCACCCTGATGCACGAGGTCGGGCACGCCCTGGGCCTTCTCCATACCCATGACGGCGACGGCATCGGTGCGGCACTCGATCCGGCCGCCGACTGGATCGGCGCATCGATCATGAGCTACCGCTCCCACCCCGGCCAGGGCGAGCTTGCGGGGTATGGCGTGGAGTTCTACCCCACCACGCCCATTGGCCTGGACGTGGCCGCGATCCAGTTCCTCTACGGCGCCGCCCAGGCCGCGCCCGGCAACACCAGCTGGCGCTGGGCGGAGGGCGCCCGGGTCTACCAGACGATCTGGGACAGCGGCGGTATCGACACGCTCGACTGGTCCAACCAGACCGGCAGCGCAGTGATCTGGCTGGCCGAGGGGAGCTGGTCGGAACTCGGCCAGCCCTACCGGTGGAGCGTGGATGGCGGCGGCAGCCTGCCCGGCACGCTGTTCCTCGCCAGGGGCACCTGGATCGAGAACGCGTTTGGCGGCCAGGGCAGCGACCGGATTGAAGGCAACCACCTCGCCAACCGCCTGGAGGGGCTGGACGGTGCCGACTTCCTGCTGGGGCTCACCGGTGCGGATGCGCTGTTCGGCGGCGAGGGCGACGATCGCCTGGAAGGTGGCGACGGCAACGATCTCGCTTCGGGGCAGGCGGGCGCCGACCTGATCCTGGGTGGCGAGGGCGA
>NZ_WUJP01000546.1 GCF_009806515.1 Geminicoccus flavidas
CGATGCTCTTTACGGCTTTGCCGGCAACGACCGGCTTTATGGCAAGACGGGCCGGGACAGCCTCTTCGGCGGCGACGGCATCGACCGGCTCTATGGCGATGGCGGCGACGACCTGCTCGATGGCGGGTCGGGGGACGACTGGCTCTATGGCGGGACCGGGGACAACCGCCTGACGGGCGGGGCCGGCGCCGACCTGCTGGCCGGCGGGGGCGGCGCCGACTGGCTGGTGGGTAGACCCGGCAACGACCGCCTGGACGGCGGCAGCGGCGACGACCTGATCCTGGCCGGCGAGGGCGACGACCTGGTGACCGCCTGGTACGGCCAGGACGTGATCGACGGCGGGGCCGGGACCGACACGCTGGAGGTTGGCTTCGCCGCCTCGGGCTACCGGCTGGAAGGCACGCTCGCGGAGGCCCGTCTGGTCGACATCATGCCCGACGGCGGCGATCTCGGCCTGGATCTCCTGCGCTCGGTCGAGATCGTCCGCTTCCTCGACCGCACGCTGGTCTGGCAGGGCGGGCAGTGGCTGGGCTGACGGCTGCAGGGCCATTCGCGGGTGCAGCTCGTCCGGCTGCCCGGCCTCGCTAACCCTGGTACTGCCGGCAGGATGGCGGTGGCGCGCCCGCTGGCCGGAGAGCAGGCAGTCCCGCCGCATCGTGCCGGCCGGTGATGTCCCGGCACCCGACCGCCTGCTCCCGGACGGGCTGGTGCTGGCCGGCCACCACCGCTGGCGCATGGGCAAGGTCGCCCGAGCCGCATGCACGGGGACCACGTCGTCACCCTCGCCGCCGTGCTGGCCGGCAGTCATGGCGGCACGCTGCTCGCCGGACGGTTCACCCATGCCCGCGTCTGGCCGCGCAGCGGCCAGGGCCAGCAGGCTGAAGCGGCCCCTGCTTGGCGGCCGCCTGAGCATCACGCCGGGCGACCCGGCGGCCTGATCGTTTCCTGTCGCTCAGATTGGCTCGCCGAACGAGATGCCGAGGCCGCGCGCGGTGTGCAGCAGCGTGTCGTTCAGATCGACCGCACGGGTGCCGGCGGTGGCCTCGGCCAACGGCA
>NZ_WUJP01000547.1 GCF_009806515.1 Geminicoccus flavidas
CCGCCACGACCTTGCGGTCCTGCCAGGCGACCATCCGGTCGAACTCGCCCCTGGCCACCAGGTCGACGGCGGCCACCCCGAATGCGGAGGCGACCACCCGGTCGAGCGGGGTGGGTGAACCGCCGCGCTGGACATGGCCCAGCACGGTCACCCGGCTCTCCGCCCCGGTGCGCTTGGCCGCCTCCTCAGCGATCACCCGGCCGATCCCGCCATAGCGGCTCTGGCCATGCGCGTCGGTGACCGTCCGGACCATCCCTTCCGGCGACTTCACCGACTCCGCCACCACGATCAGCGAGAAGTTGCGGCCGATCCGCCGCCGCTCCTCGATCTTCGCGCAGACCGATTCGATTCGGTACGGGATCTCCGGGATCAGCACGACGTCGGCGCCGCCCGCGATCCCGGCCGAGAGCGCGATATAGCCGGCATCGCGGCCCATCACCTCCAGCACCATCACCCGGTTGTGGCTGGCCGCGGTCACGTGCAGCCGGTCGACCGCCTCGGTCGCGATCTCGACCGCGGTGGAATGGCCGACCGCGTGCTCGGTCAGGTCCACGTCGTTGTCGATCGTCTTCGGGACCCCCACCAGGTTCCAGCCGCCGGCCAGGGCCAGCTTGCGCAGGATGGCGAGGCTGCCGTCGCCGCCGATCCCGATCAGCGCGTCCAGGCCCAGCTCGTGATAGCCCTGGATGATCTCCGCCGAGTGGTCGACCGTGCCGCCGCCCTCCACTGGATAGGCGAACGGGTTGCCGCGGTTGGTGGTACCGAGGATCGTGCCGCCCAGATGGAGGATGCCCCGGGTCGTGTCCGAGGTCAGCCGGGTCGCAGTCACCGGGCGGCGCAGGAGGCCATGGGTCGCTTCGTGGATGCCGAACAGCTCCATCCCATAGCCATAGACCGCGCGCAGCATCACCGCCCGGATCACGGCGTTGAGCCCGGCGCAGTCGCCGCCGCTGGTGAGCACCCCCAACCTCATTCCATCCTCCCGTCCGGCAGGCCTGCCGCTTGCCAAGCTGCATACGTCTTCGAGAACTGGTATAGTCCGAACGGCTGGAGCGGGGAGTGATCGATCGGACGATGGCCCAGGAAATCGACAGGCGCGAGATCGACACGGAGCTGGAAGGGCTGCGCGCCGCGCATCGCGCCCTGGACGACCTGATCCGGCAGCTCGCCGCCGAAGGCTCGGCCGATCAGCTGCACCTGCAGCGGCTGAAGAAGCGCAAGCTGATGCTGAAGGACCGCATCAGCACCATGGCAACCGACCGGATCCCCGACATCATCGCCTGACCGGCGGCCGGCCGCTTCAGCTATCCTCGCCGTCCTCCAGCCGCTCCGGCCGGCCGCCCAGCGGGTAGAGGCGGTTGACGTGGCCCATCTTGCGGCCGGGCTTGGCCTGGGCCTTGCCATAGAGATGCAGCCGGTCGCCGGGCTTGGCCAGGATGCCGGCCCATGCGTCCGCCTCGGCACCCAGGAGGTTGCGCATGATCGCATCGTGGTGGCGGGCAGGATCGCCCAGCGGCAGCCCGCAGACCGCGCGCACGAGCTGCTCGAACTGGTCGGTCCGGCAGGCATCCATCGTCCAGTGCCCGGAATTGTGCGGCCGGGGCGCCAGCTCGTTCACCAGGAGCCGGCCGTCCGTCGTGCAGAACATCTCCACACCCAGCACGCCCACCAGGTCCAGCGCCTGGGCGATGCGCTCGGCGATCATGATCGCCTGGTCGCGCTGCGCGGCGCTCAGCCGGGCGGGTGCCAGGGTCAGCGCCAGGACATGTTTGGCATGGCGGTTCTCGACGGGGTCGAAGCTCGCCTGGCTGCCGTCCGTCCCGCGGGCGGTCACCACCGAGAGCTCGAAGTCGAACGCAACGAACGCCTCAAGGATGGCCGGGCCGCCGCCGATCCGCTCGAGGGCGCCCTCCAGGTCCGCCTGATCGCGCAGGGTGGTCTGGCCCTTGCCGTCATAGCCGAGCCGGGTGGTCTTGAGCACGGCCGGCAGGCCGATGTCGGCCGCCGCCCGATCCAGTTCGGCAGCGTTGCCGACCGCGGCGAACGGCGTGACCTCGATGCCCAGGCCCTGGACGAAGCGCTTCTCCGCGACCCGCTCCTGGCAGATCGCCAGCGCCGCGGCACCCGGCCGGACCGGCACCCGCTCGGCCAGCCGCTCCACCGCCACCGTCGGCACGTTCTCCCATTCCAGGGTCACGACGTCGACCGCATCCGCGAACCGGTCCAGGGCGGCGCGGTCGTCGAAGGCTGCCCTGGTATAGGCCGCCGACACCAGGGCGGCCGGCGCCTCGGCGTCGGGCGCGAAGATGTGGCAGCGATAGCCGAGCCTGGCCGCGGCGAGCGCGGTCATACGGCCGAGCTGGCCGCCGCCGAGGATGCCGATGGTGGAGCCGGGCGGGATGGTGGGCACGTGGCAGAGGTCCGTGGCGGAGGGTTTCAGTCCTCGACGCTGTCCGGCACCGTGGCGGTCTGCTCGGCCCGCCAGCCATCCAGCCGCTGGGCCAGGGCGGAATCGTTCAGCGCCAGGATCGAGGCCGCGAGCAGGCCGGCATTGATCGCCCCGGCCTTGCCGATCGCGAGCGTGCCGACCGGCACGCCCCCCGGCATCTGCAGGATCGACAGCGCGCTGTCCACACCGCCGAGCGCTGCCGTCTGCACCGGCACGCCCAGGACCGGCAGCGGCGTCAGCGAGGCAATCATGCCCGGCAGGTGCGCGGCACCGCCGGCACCGGCGACGATCACCCGGATCCCCCGGCCGCGCGCCTCCCTGGCGAACGTGAACAGGCGCTCCGGCGTGCGATGCGCGGAGACCACCCGTGCCAGGTGCGGGATCTCCAGCCGCTTCAGGACCTCGCAGGCATGGCGCATCGTCGCCCAGTCCGAGCGGCTGCCCATGACCACGGCGACCTGTGCGGCGTCCTCGGCCGGCAGCTCCGCGCGATCGGTTGCGCTCAACGGGGTGCCTCGGGCTCGGCCGCCTTGGCCAGGTCCTGCAGGCTGGCGGGGTCGGCGGCCGCCTGCTCGTTCGCCTGCTTGATCTGCAGGAAGACTTCCTCGCGCAGCACGCTGGCATCGGGCGGGAAGCTGAAGCCCAGCTTGACCGTCCGGCCCTTCAGCTCGACCACCCGCACCTCGATCGCATTGTTGATGATCACCGCCTCGCCCTGGCGGCGCGTGAGATAGAGCATCGGCCCCGCCAACGTCGTGGTGATAACACAACGATTTGTTAACCTTAACGGCGTTAGGCTGCAACCGTCGCCGGCCGGGAATGGCCGGCCGGAGCGGAGCAGTCGACTATGGTTGCGGTCAATTCCCGGTTGTTCGGCCTGCTCTCCGCCCGCCAGGCATGGCTGGGCGACCGGCAGACCGTGCTGGCCCGCAACATCGCCAATGCCGACACGCCCGGCTTCAGGCCGCGGGACCTGGCGGAGGACGAGTTCCGCCGCGCGGTAGCCCGGCCGGCGCGGCCGATGGCGCCGGTGCGCCTGGATGCGACCGATCCGGCCCATCTGGCGCCCACCCGCGATGCCCCGCTGAACGATGCCCGGCCGCGCACCGCCAATGGCTGGGAGGTGGCGCCATCCGGCAATGCCGTGGTGCTGGAGGAGCAGGCCGAGCAGATGGCCCACGCCCAGCTCGACCACCAGCTCGGCACCGACCTCTACCGCAAATACGTGCAGATGTGGCGGACCGCCGTCGGCAGCGGCCACGGCTGAGCCAGTTCCGGAGAAGGCCCATGGACCTCGAAAGCTCGCTCGCCATCGCCGGTGCCGGCATGAAAGTGCAGAGCTCGCGCATGCGGGTCACCGCAGAGAACCTGGCGAACGCCGATTCCACCGCGACCCGGCCCGGCGGCGAGCCCTACCGGCGCAAGACCATCTCGTTCGGCGAGGTCTATGACCGCGCCCAACAGCAGGACCTGGTGCAGGTGCGCCGCTACGGTACCGACCCTTCCGCCTTCCGCACTGAGTACCGGCCGGGCCACCCGGCCGCCGACGCCGAAGGCTATGTACAACTGCCCAACGTCCAACCGCTCGTCGAGATGATGGACATGCGGGAGGCGCAGCGGTCCTACGAGGCCAACCTGAACGCCTTCGAGGTCAGCAAGAAGATGCTGCAGCGGACCATCGACCTGCTGCGCTGACCGTTCGCCGATTCGGCCATCGATCCGCCCCGACCCGTCCACCCGTCCCCTTCCGGAGTAGCAGCATGAGCATCGAAATCGGGCCCAAGGCCGCGGCCGCCGCCTATCGCAAGGCGCTGGAGCGCATTGCCGGGCCGGGTGGTGCCGGTGCCGAGGCGCCCCAGCCGATGGCGAGCTTCGGCGAGCTCGTGAGGCACCAGCTGAGCGACGCGATCGATGCCGGTCGGCTGGCCGAGCAGCGCAGCGCCGATGCGCTGCTCGGCAAGGCCGACCTGCAGCAGGTGGTGGAGGCGGTCACCGCGGCCGAGCTGAACCTGTCCACCGTGACCGCGGTCCGCGACCGCGTGGTCGCGGCGTATCAGGAAATCATGCGGATGCCGATGTGACGCCCGAGCAGGTCCTGGACCTGGTGCGCGCTGCGATCTGGCTGACGATCCGAATCGGCGGGCCGTTGATGATGACGGCTCTGGCAGTCGGCCTTGCCGTGTCCCTGTTCCAGGCGCTGACTCAGATCCAGGAGATGACCCTGTCCTTCGTGCCGAAGGTCGTGGCGATGTCCATCGCCCTGGTGCTGGCGCTGCCGTTCATGCTGGGCGAGCTGCGCGCGTTCACCGAGGAGCTGTTCGGGCGCATCGTCCAGGTCGGGCTCGGCTGACCCGTGCCGACCCTGTCGTCCGCCCTGCCGCTTGCCGGCCCGGTCGTCCAGGAGCTGCTCGCCTGCTTCCTGGTGTTCGCCAGGATCGGCACGGCCATGATGATCCTGCCGATGTTCGGCGAGCCCTGGCTCACCATGCGCGGCCGCCTGGTCCTGGCGCTGGTCACGGCCTTCGTCCTGGTGCCGGCTTCGGGCGTGGTGGCGCCGCCGGCGGCCGACCCGGCCCGGCTGTTCCTGCCGCTCGCCGCCGAGCTCGCGACCGGCACCTTCCTGGGCCTGCTGGTCCGCTCCCTGTTCGCCGCCCTGCACATCGCCGGCGGCCTGATCGCCATGCATGCCGGCCTGCAGGTCGCCTCCATGTTCGACCCGAACGAGGCGGCGCAGTCGACCATCCCGGCCACCCTGCTCTCCACCGCCGTCCTGACCCTGATGTTCGCGAGCGATGCCCACCACCTCCTCCTGGCGGGGCTCGCGCGCAGCTATGCGGTTTTCCCGTTCGGCAGCTTGGCGGCACCCGCGGAACTGGCCGAAGCGATGACCCGTGCGGGCAGCCGCGCCTTCGACCTGGCCTTCCGCGTCGCCGGCCCGGTGATGGCGGTGGCCCTGCTGCTGAACGTGGTGCTGGGCGTGATGAACCGGATGATGCCGACCCTGCAGGTGCTGTTCGTCGCCGCACCCTTGCAGATCGCGGCGGGCCTGCTCGTCCTTGCCATGGCCCTGGGCTCGGCCGGCACCCTCGTCCTGCGCGTCCTGGCTTCGGCCTGGACCGACCTGCTCGGGAGCATCTGAGCGCGCATGGCCGAGGAGAAGGACGACGACAAGACCGAAGAGCCTTCCCAAAAACGGCTCGACGATGCCCGCACCAAGGGCCAGGTGCCGCTGTCCCGCGATGTGGGCCACGCCCTGATGCTGGCGATGGCCACCGGCCTGCTGGTGCTGGCCCTGCCCAGGCTCGCCGCCGACACGCTGGTGGCGCTGCGCTGGTACATGGAGCATGCCGCCTTCCCCATAGGTGGTGCGGAGGAGATCCGCGGCCGGTTGGTCAGCACGGCGCTGGCGCTGGTCGCCGTGGCGGCAGTCCCGGTCGGCAGCCTCCTCCTGGCGGCGGTGCTGGCCACGGTGGGCCAGCAGGGCCTGCTCTGGAGCCGGGAAAACCTGCGCCCCAAGGCGGAGCGCCTGTCGCCCCGGGCGGGCCTGACCCGAATGTTCGGCGGGGCGGGGCTGCTGGAGTTCGCCAAGAACGCCTTCAAGGTCACGGCGATCGGCATGGTCTGCTGGCTGCAGCTGCGAGACGAGCTGCCGGGTGTCGTGGCCGCGATCCGCCTGGAGACGAGTGCCATCGGCCGCGAGATGGCGCGGCTGGTCGCAGGGGTGGCGCTGGTCTGTGCCATCACCGCCACCGGGTTCGCCGTGGTCGACCTGTTCTGGCAGCGCCTGCGCTTCCGCCGCCAGATGCGCATGTCGCGCCAGGAGCTGAAGGACGAGATGAAGCAGGGCGAGGGCGATCCGGTGATCAAGCAGCGCCTGCGCCAGATCCGGATGGCCCGGGCACGGCAGCGCATGCTCCAGGACGTGCCCAAGGCCACGGTGGTGATCACCAACCCGACCCATTACGCGGTGGCGCTGCGCTACGAGCAGGGCGAGCATGCGGCACCCGTGGTGGTGGCCAAGGGCGTGGACCATCTTGCCGCGATCATCCGCAAGGCCGCCACCGAGCACGGAGTGCCGATCATGGAGAACCCGCCCTTGGCTCGGGCACTGCATGCCATCGGCGAGGTCGGCCGGCCGATCCCGGTGGAGCACTACCAGGCAGTGGCCCAGGTCATCGCCACCGTGATGCGGCTGCGCCGCGAGGGCGGCAGCCGGCCACGGTCCTGACAGCCTGGACGAGCGTCCCCGCGTGCCTTCGCCACCGGCGGATGCTAGACGGGCCATGGATCCCGCCCGGCCGCAGGCCAGCCGGCGGGCCAGGGGGCAACCAGACCAGGGCTGGCGATGACGATCCGTTTCGACGTGGTGACGCTCGGGCGCAGTTCCGTCGACCTCTACGGCGAGCAGGTCGGTGGCCGGCTCGAGGACATGGGGAGCTTCGCCAAATATGTCGGCGGCTGCCCAGCCAACATCGCGATCGGCACGGCGCGGCTGGGCCTGCGCTCGGCCCTGATCACCCGGGTGGGTGACGAGGCGATGGGCCGGTTCATCCGCGAGCAGCTGGCCCGCGATGGGGTGGACACGAGCGGCGTGGTCACCGACCCCGAGCGGCTCACCGCCCTGGTGATCCTGGGCATCCGCGACCAGCACAGCTTTCCCCTGATCTTCTACCGCGAGAACTGCGCGGACGCGGCGATGCAGCCGCACGATGTCGACCCGGCTATGATCCGGGACGCCCGGGCGCTACTGGTCACCGGCACCCATTTCAGCCGGCCGAACCTCGATGCCACCAGCCGTCACGCCATGGCGCTCGCCAGGCAGCACGGCCGGCGGATCGTCCTGGACATCGACTACCGCCCGGTCCTGTGGGGGATCGGCGGCCATGACAGCGGCGAGCAGCGCTTCGTCGCCGCCGACAGCGTCTCGGCCCACCTCCAGTCGATCCTGCCGGAATGCGACGTGGTGGTCGGCACCGAGGAGGAGATCCATATCGCCGGCGGGTCGACCGATACGCTGTCGGCGCTTCGGCGGGTGCGCGCGGTGGCCCCGCAGGCACTGATCGTGCTCAAGCGCGGGCCGATGGGCTGCGTGCTGTTCGACGGCCCGATCCCCGCCAGTGTCGAGGACGGCATCACCGGGCAGGGCTTCCCGATCGAGGTCTTCAACGTGCTGGGGGCGGGCGACAGTTTCCTCAGCGGCTTCCTGCGGGGCTATCTGCGCGACCAGCCGCTGGCCGACTGCGCCCGCTTCGCCAATGCCTGCGGCGCCATCACGGTCAGCCGGCACGGCTGCGCGCCGTCCGGTCCGTCCTGGGCCGAGCTCTCCGCCTTTTTGCGCGAGGGCAGCCCGACCAGACGGCTGCGCGAGGATGCGCGGCTGGAGCAGTTGCACTGGTCGACCAACCGCCGCCGGCCTGCGGGCCAGGTGCTGGCGTTCGCCTTCGACCATCGCGCCCAGCTAGAGGCGGAGGTAGCCAAGCGCGGCATCGCGGCCGAGCGGATCGGCCGGTTCAAGGAGCTGGCCCTGGACGCGGCGCTGGCGGCCGCGGGCGGGCGCGCGGACGGCGGCATCCTGGTGGACGGCCGCCTCGGCCAGGACGCGCTGTACCGCGCGGCGGGCACGAACTTGTGGATCGGCCGGCCAATCGAGCTACCGGGTGCCGTGCCGCTGGCCTTCGAGGGCGGCGATGACCTGGGCTCGACCCTGAAGGAATGGCCGCTGGACCACTGCGTCAAATGCCTGGTCCGCTGGCATCCGGACGACGACCCGGCACTCGTGGCGGAACAGGAGCGCCGGCTCCTGCAGCTGTTTACCGCCTGCCGGCGCACCGGCCACGAGCTGCTCCTGGAAGTGATCGCCAGCGCGTCCGGGCGACCGGTGGCTACCGGCACCGTGCCGGCGGTCATGGCCTGCTGCTACGACCTGGGCATCCACCCGGACTGGTGGAAGCTGGAAGCCCCGGCTGATCGGGGCGGCTGGCAGGCGATCCAGGAGCTGGTGGCGGCACGGGACCCGTTCTGCCGTGGCGTGCTGCTGCTGGGCCTGGACGCACCGCTGGACCGGCTGGTCGAGAGCTTCCGGCTGGCGGCCGGCTTTTCCGTCTGCCAGGGCTTCGCGGTCGGCCGCTCGATCTTCGGCCAACCCTTCCGGCACTGGCTGGACGGGCGCATCGACGACGCTGCGGCGACCGCGGCCATGGCGGAGCGCTACCGCGAACTGCTCCGTGCCTGGGATCGGGGCAGGGGAGAGACGGCATGAGCGAGCTGATCCTGAAGAACCATGTGGCGGGCCGGGACGGGCTGGTCCACCGGGTGACCCCGGCCAGTGCCGGCTGGGCCTATGTCGGCTTCGACCTCTGGCGGCTGCATCCGGGCCAGTCGTTCGACCTGCCGACCGGCGAGGAGGAGTGGTGCATCGTCCTGGTATCGGGGCGCTGCGACATCGCAGTCGCCGAGGGGCCGCTCTGGCACGGGGTCGGCGGACGCATGGACCCGTTCTCCGCCCTGCCCCACTCGGTCTACGTGCCCTGGCACCGCCAGGTGCGCGTGGAGGCGCTGAGCTCCGCCGAGATCGCGGTGTGCAAGGCGCCGGGCGGGGGCGAGTACATGCCGCGCCTGATCGGCCCGGACGACGTGCGCACCAGCACGCGCGGCCAGGGCACCAACACTCGCTATCCGCGCGACATCCTGCCCGAGGACCAGCCGGCCCACTCGCTGCTGGTGGTCGAGGTGGTGACCCCGTCCGGCTGCTGGTCATCCTACCCCTCGCACAAGCACGACCAGGACAACCTGCCGGAAGAGTCGGCGCTGGAGGAGGTCTACTACCACCGCTTCAACCCACCGCAAGGCTTCGGCTTTCAGCGGATCTATACCGACGACCGCTCCCTCGACGTCGCCATGGCAATCGAGGACGGCGACCTGACCCTGGTGCCGAAGGGCTACCACCCCTGCGCCGCCGCGCACGGCTACGACCTCTACTACCTCAACGTAATGGCAGGGCCGAAACGGACCTGGCGGTTCAACACCGAGAAGGCGCACCGCTGGCTGCTCGGCTAGTGGCCGGACCCCCGCCCGCTCATGCCGGTTCAGCGGCCGCGCAGGAGCGGTATCAGCGCCTTGAAGTCGTCAGTGCCGGCCCGCTCCAGCCACTCGAACACCACCATGTCGGCGGTCACGACCTGCGCGCCGGCGCGGCGCATCCGCACCAGTGCGGTTTCCTTGTCGAACGCCCGGCGCGAGCCCACCGCGTCCGCCACCACCGCGACCTTGCGGCCGCGCCCTATCAGGTCCAGCACGGTCTGCAGCACGCAGACATGGCTCTCGGCACCCGCCACCACCAGCGTCTCGCGGCCGAGCATGCTGACCCGCTCCGCCACCTGCGGATCGCGCAGCGCGGAGAACGCGATCTTGGCCATGACCTCGTCCGGTCGGAGCAGCTCCGCCACCGGAGCCACGGTCGGGCCCAGCCCCTTGGGATACTGTTCCGTGGCCAGCACCGAAACGTCCAGGCACCGCGCCGCATGCAGCATCAGCCGGCACCGCTCGACCAGCTCGTCGTGCTCCAGCACGGCCGGTAGCAGCCGATCCTGCAGGTCCACCAACAAGAGCGCACTGGAATGCGCTGAGAGCAACATCGCTCCATCCCCTTGTAAGCCGTTGCCGGCAGCCGCCGCTCCCACCATCGGCGGGTGCCGAGGCGCGGCCGCCACCATGCCGACCCTGCTCTAGTGCCTTAAGCTGTCCGAAGCGAGGTTCCAGCCGCCATGGCCGTTGCCGGCCATGCAGCCAGCCGGTACGCCGCGGATCCGGCAGGGCAGCCGGAACTCGGAGCTGGCCAGGAGGATGGCCAGCTCGCGCGCGGCCTCGGCCACCGCCTTGGCACCCAGCGATTGGGTACGGCGCCGGTAGCCGTCATGTGAGCGCCACAGGGCCAGCACCGCCGCCAATGCCCGCTCCACGCCGGGCCAGGCCGAAGGCCAGGTGAAGACCGGCGACCAGGGCCGGGGACGGCTGGCCCTCGTCGGCATGGAGTTCGCACCACAGCCACAGGACGAGCTGCTCGGCCAGCCTGAGCGGTGCCGGGCACTACGGTCCTCCGCCATCGGCGTGATGCCCAGGTTCATGCCGCCCCGGCCAGCAGGCCCAGCTCCCGCAGGCGTCGGTCCAAAGCACCGGCCTCCTCCTCCAGTTGCCGCCGCCGCTCCTGGATGAGGCGCCGCTCCGGCCCGTCGCCGGTCGTTTCCAGCCGGTTGCCGAGGCAGGCCAGGCAGCGGCGGCGGTCCTGGCGCAGCTCGATGGCGAGCTGGACCTGCCGCGCCATGGGGAGCTGGTCGATGAAGCTCAGGCGGAGCTGCTCCTGCAGCACCCGATGCGGATGGCAGGCGCGCACCAGCGGGCGGCACAACAGGGCCTCGAAGCGCTCGCGCCCGTCTTCGGTAGCATGGAGTCCGGCAGCGGCGGCGCCGGTGCGATGGGACGCATCGGGCTCACGCAGGCACATCCAGCCAGTTCGCAGACCGGCCTCGACCCGGCCGACCAGGAAGGCGTCGGCCGGGTCGAGCCATGGCTGGCAGAGCGCGCGCGCGCCGTTCAGCACGCGCGGCAGCGGGCGTGGCCGGGCGTACAGCGTACCGAGCAGCGCCGTATCGACCAGATGCGAGGTGACGTCGGCATCCATGTCCGGCAATCCTCGTGTTGGAATGGCGGTCTGGCCGATGAGGAACCAGAACCGGCAGCGATCGTCCAGGAGAAGCCGTCGGATCATCGAACTCGAACGATTCCATTCAGCTTGCCGGCTGGTTCAGTTGCATGACGATGGGCCCGACTTACCCCGGCTGCATCCGGGAGCCTCTGGGGTCGTTGACACCAAGCCGACGTTACCGTTGCATGAATGTCACAGAGTTCGGCAGCCCAGGCCGGAACAGTTCACCGTTGACGCGCAACACTGGCGATGCGCGCCGCATTCGCGGTAGCTCCCCGCTCGGTGCGCGCTCTGGATTTGACACGTGGCCATTGCCTTTTCCTGCTGGCGCCGCGGCCACAGGGGCGGTGAAAAACCTGCCTGTGACGGAATGCGCTGGTACACGAGGATGCGGTCACTGGCTTGTTGCTGGTACCGGAAAGGCAAAGTGGCCTAATGCGGGCAGGTGCGCGATGTTCGACTGTCGGTGGAGCTCATGAAGGTCGGAATTCTTGCAGGCGGTCTCGGATCCCGTCTTTCGGAGGAAACCGTAAGCAAGCCGAAGCCCATGGTCGAGGTGGGCAGCAAGCCCATCATCTGGCACATCATGATGCATTATGCCCATTACGGGCATAAGGACTTCGTGATCGCGCTCGGCTACAAAGGCGAGTACATCAAGAAATACATGACAGATTACTGCTCGCTGAGCAGTGATCTGACGGTGGATCTGCGCCGCAACACAGTCGAGCGCCACACCGAATCGTCGCTCGACTGGCGGATCGACCTGATCGACACCGGGCTCAACACCCAGACCGGCGGCCGCATCAAGCGGCTGGCACCTTATCTGGGCAAGGACGGCACCTTCCTGCTGACCTGGGGCGACGGCGTCTCCACGATCGACCTGGACGACCTGGTGCGCTTCCACAAGCGGCACGGCAAGCTCGCGACCGTCTCGGCGGTGCGGCCGCCCGCCCGGTTCGGCAAGCTCGACATCCAAGGCGACCAGGTGGTGGCGTTCGAGGAGAAGCCGCAGCTGGGCGAGGGCTGGATCAATGGCGCGTTCTTCGTGCTGGAGCCCGGCATCTTCGACTATATCGACGGCGACATGACTCATTTCGAGCGCGAGCCGCTGGAGCGCCTCGCCGCGGACGGCCAGCTCATGGCCTACCGGCACGAAGGCTTCTGGCAGTGCATGGACACGGTCCGCGACCGGGTCCGGCTCGAGGAGCTCTGGGATTCCGGCAACGCTCCCTGGAAGATCTGGGACTGAGGACCTCATCATGCGCATTCTGGTTACCGGCCATGACGGCTATATCGGCCACGTCCTGGTCCCGATGCTGCAGGCGGCCGGCCATGAAGTGGTCGGCCTGGACAGCCTGTTGTTCGACGGCTGCACCTTCCCCGGGCAGCCGCGGGTGAACTGCCGGCAGATCGTGAAGGACCTGCGCCAGGTCGAGCGTGCCGACCTGGAGGGCATAGATGCGGTCCTGCATCTGGCCGGCCTGTCCAACGACCCGCTGGGCGACCTCGATCCCGAGACCACCTACGCCATCAACTGGCGGGCCTCGGTCCGTCTCGCCGAGCTCGCGCGCGACGCGGGCGTGGCACGCTTCGTGTTCTCCTCGTCCTGCTCGAACTACGGTGCCGCCGGCAACGACTATCTGGACGAGAGCGCCGGCTTCAACCCGGTCACACCCTATGCCGAGAGCAAGGTCTGGACCGAGCGCGACGTGGCGCCGATGGCGTCCGATCGCTTCACCCCGACCTTCCTGCGCAGCGCCACTGCCTATGGCCTCTCGGCCCGGCTGCGCGGCGACCTGGTGGTCAACAATCTGACCGGCTTCGGTGTGACCACCGGCAAGGTCGAGATGAAGAGCGACGGCAAGCCCTGGCGGCCGCTGGTCCACATCGAGGACATCGCCCTGGCGTTCAAGTCGGTGGTCGAGGCGCCGCGCGAGCTGGTTCATGGCGAGGCGTTCAATGTCGGCCGCACCAGCGAGAACTATCGGGTGCGCGAGGTGGCCGAGCTGGTCGCCAAGGTCGTGCCGGACGTCGAGGTGACGTTCGCCAGCGACGCCAGCCCGGATGCCCGCAACTACCGGGTGAACTGCGACAAGATCGCCCGGACCCTGCCGGCCTACCAGCCGAAATGGACCGTGGAAGCCGGCATCCGCCAGCTCTACGAGGCCTACAAGGCGGCCAACCTCACCCGGGAAGAGTTCTTCAGCCCGCGCTACATGCGCCTGGCCCACGTGAAGAACCTGATGGCCGGCGGTACCGTCGACGGCTCCCTCCAGCATCTCAAGGCGGCCGCCTGACCATGGCTGACATCGTGAGCTGCCGGTCCTGCGGCCGGCCGCACCTCAAGACCTTCCTGTCCCTGGGCGACCTGCCGCTGTCCGACGGCTTCATCGCCGAGGCTGACCTGGACAAGCCTGAGCCGCGCTTCCCGCTCGACGTGGCGTTCTGCGAGGACTGCACGCTGGTGCAGATCCTCAAGACCGTCCCGCCGGAGGAACTGTTCGGCCACGACTACCCCTATTTCTCCTCGTTCACCGACGCGCTGGTCGCCCATGCGCGCGAGAATGTCGAGGCACGGATCCGGGAGCGCGGGCTGGGGGCCCAGAGCTTCGTGGTCGAGCTCGCCTCCAATGACGGCTACCTCCTGCAGCACTACCAGAAGGCCGGCATCCCGCTGCTCGGCATTGATCCGGCCCCCGGGCCGGTCGAGGCCGCGCGCAAGAAGGGCATCGACACTCGCTTGGCCTTCTTCGGCCTGAGCGTCGCGGAGGAGCTCGCCGCGAGCGGCAAGCGCGCCGACGTCATCCACGGCAACAACGTGCTGGCCCATGTCGCCGACACCAACGGCTTCGTGAAGGGCATCGCCACCCTGCTCAAGGACGACGGCGTCGCGGTGATCGAGGCGCCCTATGTGCGCGACCTGATCGACCATGGCGAGTTCGACACGATCTACCACGAGCACCTGTGCTATTTCTCGGCGACGGCGCTGAAGGCGCTGTTCCGCCAGCACGGGCTCCACTTCAACCGGGTCGAGCGCCTGCCGATCCATGGCGGCTCACTGCGGATCTTCGTGGAGAAGGTCGACCGTCCCGACTCCTCGATCACCGACCTGCTCGCCGAGGAGCGGGAACTCGGCATCGACAAGTTCGGCTACTACGCCGACTTCGCCGCCCGG
>NZ_WUJP01000548.1 GCF_009806515.1 Geminicoccus flavidas
GTGGAGAAGATCAAGGCCGACCTGCGCGCCATGCTCCTGGAGCTGAAGGCCGAGGGCAAGCGGATCGCCGGCTATGGTGCCGCCGCCAAGGGCACCATCCTGCTGAACTATGCCGGGATCGGGCCGGACCTCCTAGATTACGTGGTCGACCGCAATACCTTCAAGCAGGGCCGCTGGATCCCCGGCGTGCGCCTGCCGATCAAGGCGCCGGCCGTAATCGAGGAGACCAGGCCCGACTACCTCCTGATCCTGCCCTGGAACTTCAAGGACGAGATCATGAGCCAGCAGACGGCGCACGCGGCACGCGGCGGCAAGTTCATCCTCCCGATCCCCTCGCCCGTCATCGTCTGAAGAGACCCCCGCATGTCGGAACCTGTGTGCAAGGCGTGCGGCAGCACGGACCTGGAGCTGTTCTACCGGGTCGACCGGATCCCGGTGCATAGCTGCCTGATGGTGGACAGCCGGCAGGAGGCCCTGGACTTCCCCAGGGGCGACCTGGAGCTCGGCTTCTGCAACAGTTGCGGCTTCATCGAGAACGTCCGCTTCGACCCGAAGCCGCAGAACTACTCGCCGGCCTATGAGGAGACCCAGGCCTTCTCGCCGCGCTTCGTCCGCTTCCTGGAGGAGATCTGCGACGACCAGATCCGGAAGTTCCACCTGAAGCCCGGCAAGACCGCGCTGGAGATCGGCTGCGGCAAGGGCGAGTTCCTGGTGACCTTATGCGAGCGCTCGGGGGCGTCGGGCATCGGCATCGATCCCGGCTATCGGCCTGAGCGCACGGTCAGCGAGGCCGCCGACCGGCTCCAGTTCATCCAGGACTTCTACGGCCCGAAATACCGCCACCTGCAGGCCGATCACGTCTCCTGCCGGCACACGTTGGAACATATCCACGATGTCCAGGCGTTCATGCAGCTCGTGCGCGAGAGCATCGGCGACCGGCCGCATGTCGATGTATTCTTCGAGCTGCCCGATGCCGAGCGGGTGCTGACCGAGCCAGCTTTCTGGGACATCTACTACGAGCACTGCTCGTATTTCACGCTGGGCTCCCTGTCCCGGTTGTTCCGGCGCACCGGCTTCGACGTGACCAATCTCTGGAAGGCCTATGACGACCAGTACCTGATGCTGGAGGCCAAGCCGGTCGACGAGCCAACCGAGCCGCGGCTGGCGCTGGAGGACGATCTCACCAAGACCAGGGCCCAGGTCAGGCAGTTCAAGGCCGTAATCGGCCCGGAGCTGCAGCGGCTGCGCGACCAGTTCCTGCGCTGGCAGGGCGAGGGCAAGAAGGTGGCGCTCTGGGGCTCCGGCTCCAAGGCGGTCTCGCTGATCACCACGCTCAAGATCGCCGAGCAGGTGGCGGCGGTGGTGGACATCAATCCACATAAGCACGGCAAGTTCCTGGCCGGCTGCGGCAACGAGATCCTTTCGCCGCAGGCCCTGGCCGAGATCCGCCCGGACGTGGTGGTGGCGGTCAACCCGATCTACCTCAACGAGATCGGCCAGGACCTGGCGAAGCTGGGCCTGGAGCCGGAACTCACCGCACTCTGAAGCCGCGCCCGCACGGCCGGGGGCCACGACCGGCCCGGCCATGCGGGCGCATGCCGGAGAATGCACGCACTCTTGCCCTGCCGGATCACGCGGTCGGGAGGGATGACCATCGCGTCCTGGTGGCAGTCTCCCTCTGCCGCACTGGGCTGCCCGAAGCCGCGGTTCCAACCGACGGGCGGGTTCTGCGCCATCCCTGGCGGCGCTGCCGGCTACCGGACCCGCTCGGGGTGCTCAGGCGGCGTTGTTGGCGTTGGGCACTAGGGTGGAGCGGGTAGCAGTGCGCCCGCCGGTGAGCCCGACATAGACCCGCTCACAGATCTGCGCGGTGCTCGACCAGGCGCATTCGCGCGCGACGAAGTCCAGGGCGGCCTGGGCCAGGCGTTGGCGCAGGCCCGGATCCTCGGCGATCCGCAACAGGGCGACGGCGAACGCCTCGACGTCGTCGTTCGGTACGACCAGGCCGTTATGGCCGTCCTGCAGGACCTTTGCCGAGCCGGCGGAGGATACCACCGCCTTGCCGGCGGCCATGTAGTTCAGGAGCTTCTGCGGGATGCCGTCGCAGACCGTGCGCGGCATGACCGCGATCGCCGCATCGGCCAGCCGGTCGGGCAGGACCGCGAAGTCGTCGGGCTCGAGCAGGATCGCCTCGCGGATGCCCAGGGAGCGGGCCAGCTCCTCGTAACGCTCGAAGCCGGTGCTGGCCGCCACCACGAGCCGCATGGAGGGACGCAGCGTCCAGGCCTTGGCGAACGCCTTCAGCAGGAGGTCGAAGCCCTGATAGGCAGCCAGCGTGCCGGTATAGATCACGCGGTCCGGGGCGATCGGCTCCCGGCCGACCGCGCGAGCGAACACATCGAGCTCGACGCCGTTCATCGCCACGGTGACGCGGTCGGGCGTGAGCCGGCCAGCACGGAGCAGGCGCTCGCGGATGTCTGGGGTCACGGTTACCACGTGGTCGGCCAGCGGCGGGAGCTGCACGTCCAGCCACCGCCCGGTGCCACCCATCACTCTGCCCAGCAGCCCGCCGCCATAGGAGGGCAGCTCGGAGCCCAGCATGGTGTGCGCGTCGTACACCAGGGGCACCGGCTTGCGCCCGCGCCCCCACCAGGCCGTCAGCAGGCCTTCCACATGGTGGGCGTGGACCACGTCGAACGGCTTGTCCGCCAGGAGCCGGCCGATCTTGGCGGCCAGTAGCGGGTCGTATTGCAGCAGCTTGCGCGGGGTGGGGCCGGGCGCGATGGTGCCGTAGCTCATCCCGGTGCCACCGGCCCGGTGCACGAGATAGCTGCTCGAGGCCTCGCTCTCGCCCATCGGATAGGTAATGACCTCGACCTCGTGGCCGAGCTGCGCCAATGCCTCGGAGAGACGCTCGATCCGCAACGGCGTGCCGCGGCGTGCCGGAAACGGGCAGGCGGCAACCATGGCGATTCGAAGACCCATACGCACTCTCACAACCAGAAGCCGGCGCTGCCCAATGTTCGTCGATATCCGTCGGTCAAGGCCATTCTAGCGCTGCCCGCTGGCCCGGTCATGGCCGGGACACCGGGCAGCGATCAACGTCGCTGACCAGCCGTTGATGCACCACTTCAACTTTCAGAACATCATTAAAAGCGTGCTCCCCGCCTGCGTCAAATCGCCAGCAATATCTGTCGGATCTACCCAACGCCCGATCAGTAACACAGCGCTACCCGCGTACAGCACACCATTCCCGAACTGGAGATTGCCAGACACGCCTGCGCCTCTCCTTGCCGATGCCAGATCCTCATCACGACGAAGCGCCGAGCTTGGCGAGGGGGCGTGCTGAGACTGGAGCGATATCCGGATCCGAACAAGCTCGCTTCACGCTGATCCATCGCCGCAGGCAGAATTTCCTGCCGACTGGTCAGGATCTCACTGCCATGACCCAAGCTAGTGCACCCGACTGCCAGCGAACAGGTGGCGAGGCGGGTGGAGGTGGAGGAGAGTACACCAATCCGCAGCCTTCGTGGTCATGTTGCCACGCACGCCATCATTCGGCTCCAATTGATCGACCGTGCCGCCTCCATGACGGCTGTTCCGCGTGCCAGTGCGGCGCGGACGCAACAGTCGGCATGCGCAGGCCGGCGGCAGGTGGAGCGGGATCGAGGCCGGGATCGCGCAGGGGCGATGGGGTGTGGGGATCAGCCCGCCGTGGGGGATACGGCGTTCGCCCGAGCTGGTCCGCGACCCCGGCCTCGTGGCGCAGCATGCGCCGGCCGCGCCTGGATGGGTGTGATAGGCATCACTTGGGGACGGGACGTGGCAGCAGGCCCCCCGGCCTGTCGGGTTGCCGGACGGCCGCCGACGCCTATGCTGCTCGGTCGACGCGGGTTGGTGGAGGCGGGAGGAAGAGGAACATGCCAGCTCCGGTTCAGGCGGGACGGCGCCTGCTCGGTGCCCTGCTGCTGATCGGCAGCGCCCAGGTGGCGGCAGGCGCCGAACCCGAGCAGCAGGCGGCGCTCGCGCGCCTGTTCCGGGCAGAGCGGATCGAGGCCGGCTGGCTGGCGCCAGGTTTCCTGACCGCGGTGCCGCTGGCCCAGGTCCAGGAGCTGGTCGAGGCACTGAAGCGACGCCACGGCGCCCTGAGCTCAGTGACGGAACGGGACGGCCGCCTGGTCGCGGTCCTGGACGGCGCCGAGGTGCCGGCCCGGCTCAGCCTGGACGGGGAGGGGCGGATCGCCTTCCTGCTGCTCGAGCCGCCGGTCGATGTCTCGCGCGGGCTGGAGGAACAGGTCGCGGCGATCGCGGAACTGCCCGGCCGGACCTCCGTGCTGATCGCCACTGATGGGCAGCCGGTGGCGATGCACGAGCCGGACGCGCTGCTTGCGGTGGGCTCCGCCGGCAAGCTGCCGATCCTGAAGGCGGTCGATCAGGCGGTGCGGGCCGGCCGGCTCGCCTGGGATCAGGTCGTGCCGCTCGATCCCGCCTGGCGCTCGTTGCCCAGCGGTATCCTGCAGGACTGGCCAGACAACACGCCGGTGACCATCGCCACCCTGGCGGGCCTGATGATCTCAATCAGCGACAATACCGCGACCGATGCGCTGCTCGACCTGGTCGGCCGGCCCGCCGTGGAGCAGCTGGCACCGCGCAACGTGCCGTTCCCCTCAACCCGTGAGATGTTCGTGCTGAAGTCGAGCGGTGCGGCAGGGCACCGCGCGGCCTGGCGGCGCAGCGATCCGTCCGGCCGTCGCGAATTGCTGCGCTCGATCGCCGACCGGCCCCTGCCCGCGGCGGAAGAACTCCAGGCCGAGCCGACCCTGGAGGTGGAGTGGTTCTTCACCGCCCGCGAGCTGTGCGGTCTCCTGGAAGAGACCGCGGGCCTGGCGCCGTTCCGGATCCAGCCCGGGCCGGCCGATCCCACGCGCTGGCGGCAGGTGGCCTTCAAGGGCGGTTCGGAGACCGGCGTGCTCAACCTGTCGACGCTCGTGGAAGATGAGGAAGGCCGCCGCCACTGCCTGGTCGCGAGCTGGAACGGCGAGGCCGGCCTCGAACCCGAACGGCTG
>NZ_WUJP01000549.1 GCF_009806515.1 Geminicoccus flavidas
CTCGGCCCATACCGCGCCATTCTCCACGCGCTGGGCCGCTCCTAACGGAGGTCCGGTGGACGCCCCGGCAGAGCCAGAAGCTGCCGGGGGGCTGGCGGCTGCCTGGATGCGCCGCTACCACACCCGGGTATTGGCAGAGGCAACCGCCCGGTCCGGCGCTGCCGGGATGTGGTAGAACGGCCGACGAGTGCGGTACGCCCGGCCATCTTCACCCGCTATCGGCGCGCCCCCTCCTGTCAACGACCCGGCCGCCCCGGCCCGCGCCAGTTCCGGAGCGCCTCCCATGCTTCGTTCCTCCCCGGCATCAACCACCAGCGCCGACGCTTTGGGCGATGATCTCGCATCCCGGACCCCCACGACCCGGATCCCGGCGACCGGTGACAGCTTGGTCGACGCCTTGAGCGGGCCTGCCCGATGGAGTGTGGCGCCGGGCGAGCCCGCGACGATCACCTACAGCTTCCCCACCGCCGACGCGGCCTGGGCCGATGGCTATGCCGAGCCGCGCGAAGGCTATGCGGCCCTGTCGGCCGGGCAGCGGGAGGCGGTGCGCCGGGCGCTCGGCACCTGGGAGGAGGTGGGTGGGATCCGCTTCGTCGAGGTCGAGGAGGCGGACGGTGCGTCGGGCGACATCCGCTTCGCCGTAACCTCGGCGGTCACGACCGCCGGCGCCTACGGTCCCGGCGACAGTGCCGCGGCCGGCGACGTCTGGCTGGGCCGCGCCGACCACCTGCCGGACCGCGACCTCGCCGCGGAGCGGGCGAATTATGCAGACGGAACCTACGAGTTCAGCGTGCTCGTCCACGAGATCGGCCACGCTCTGGGTGCCAAGCATCCTCACGAGGCGCTGGGCAGCGGCACTCTCCTGCCACGAGAGCAGGATTGGCGCGGCGCCACGGTGATGTCCTATCGGGACGGCCCAGGCGACAGCGTCGGCAGCGGCGCCTCCGCCAGCATCTACCCGAGCGCGCCCATGGCGCTGGACGTGGCCTGGCTGCGCTCCGTCTATGGCGGCGAGCCGGCCACCCGGTTGGGTGACACCGTGTACCGCTGGGATGAGGACGAGGCGGTGTTCGCAACGATCGTCGACGACGGCGGCAGCGACACGCTCGACTGGTCCAACCGATCGGACCCGGTCCGGCTGGACCTGGCCGGAGGCTGGCAGCAGGTGGGGCCGACCTATCGCTGGGACCGGGGCGAGCTTCCCACCACGCTGTTCCTGTTCGGCGACGCCACGATCGAGAACGCCTTTGGCGGCAGCGGCGACGACGTGATCACCGGCAGTGTTGGGCCCAACCGACTGGCCGGCAATAGCGGCGACGACCGGCTGGAAGGTGGGGCCGGCAACGATGTCTATCTGGTCGCCCCCGGCGCGGGCCGGGACACGATCGCCGACAGCGCCGGCGGCGCCGATGTCATCGAGTTCGGCCCGGGCCTGCGGTTCGGTGACCTCCGGTTCAGCCGCAGCGGCGCGGACCTAGCGATCGGCTCAGGCGATCCGGCCGCGCCGCTCGACCTGCGCCTCGTCGACCAGTTCGGCCTGGGCACGATCGAGGAGCTGCGCTTTGCGGCGGACAGCCAAGCCGGCCGCTGGGATGGTCAGGACTTCGTGGTGGTGCCGGCCGCCGCTGCGGCGTCCACCGATGGCGACGACCTCCTGATCCTGACCGACGGCCCGGACGCCCGCTTCTCACTCGGCGGCAACGACGTGATCTTCGGCAAGGGCGGCGACGACTATCTGGACGGCGGCAACGGCGACGACTGGCTGGTGGGTGGCACCGGCGACGACGAACTCCATGGCGGCAACCACGATGACAAGCTGGATGGCGGCGAGGGCAGTGACGGGCTCCATGGCGGTGCGGGCAACGACATCCAGCGCAGCGGCGCTGGCAACGACAAGCTCCATGGCGGCGACGGCGCGGACATCACGTTCGGCGCCGTGGGCGACGACACGATCTTCGGCGGGGAGGGCAGCGACCTCCATCTGGTCGGTGGGGTCGGCGACGACCTGATCTATGGCGGCAACGGCGACGACCTGATCGACGGCGCCAGCGGCGCGGACCGGCTGGACGGCGGTGGCGGCAACGACGTCATCGTGGGCGGTGCCGGCAACGACATGCTGAGCGGCACGGAGGGGGACGACGTGCTGCGCGGCGGCTTCGGCGACGACCGGCTGGATGGTGGGCCCGGCAATGACGAGCTGATTGGCGGCTTCGGCAATGACCTGCTAGTCGGCGGGCCGGGGCGTGACATCGCCATCTTCAATGGCATGGCCGCACAGTACCGCTTCACCGACCTGGGCGGCGGAACGACCGAGGTACGGCACCTGCCATCCAATGGCACGTGGTTCGGTATCAGCTATCTGAGCGAGATCGAGCTGGTGAAGTTCGGCAATGCCCTGCCGGTTGCACTGACGTGACGGAAGTGGCCGTCTGACCTGCGACATCTGGCCGGCGGCGCACTGACCTGTTCCGGCGGTGGAAACATGGACACCGCGTTCAGTGAGTTTTAGAACAAGGCTAATCAACACGCTTCCAGGGCAGGCAACATAGAAATCGGGTACGTGTGATGATGGCCAACCTGTTCATTATCGGTGCAGCGAAGGCGGGAACAACTGCGCTGCATCAGTATCTCGGACAGCATCCAGCCATCTTAATGTCACCTGTGAAGGAGCCCAATTATTTCGCTTTTCCTCAAGGGCTTCCAGCTTTCGCAGGCCCTGAGCCATCGGGTGGTTCCACCTTCATCCGGGATCGGCTGCGTCGCGAGACGTATGGGCTTTCCGTGTTGGACCGCACCAGCTACGAGCGGCTGTTCATCCAGAGTGGCGATCGGCCGCTGCGTGGTGAGAGCTCCGCGGCCTATCTCTACTTCCCAGGCTGCGCGGAGCGCATCCGCGCGGCGGTTCCCGATGCACGGATCATCGCGATCCTGCGCGAGCCGGTGGATCGCGCCTTCTCCAAGTACCGGCAGATGCGGCGCGACCGCGTCGAGCCCCTGACGAGCTTCGCCGCTGCTATCGCAGCGGAGCCGGAGCGCCAGCGGGCCGGCTGGGCACCCACCTGGCTCTATCTCGACCGGGGCCGCTACCACCGGCAGCTCCGGCCCTATTTCGCGCAGTTCGACCGCCGGCAGATCCACGTCCTGCTCCATGACGACCTGCGGGCCGATCCCCGGGCCGCGCTGCGCAACATCTTCACCTTCCTCGGCGTCGATCCGGACGTGCCGGTCGACACCGACGAGGCGCACAACCGTTCGGACGTCGTCGAGACCCCCAGGTTCGGCCTGCTCTACGACCTGACGATCCGCCCCTACCTGATGTCGCCCAGGCTGCAGAGCCTGGTGCCGCGCGGTCTCGCCGCCACCATCCGGCCCTGGGCCCGCCGGCTCATGCTCCGCCAGGCCGGGAATGCGCCGGAAGTCCTGCCGCCGGATCTCGCCGCAGAGCTGCGTGCCGACATGCACGACGAGCTGGAGCGGCTACAGGACCTGATCGGCCGCGACCTCTCCCATTGGCTGGCCCCGTTGCCAGGGCGGCATGAGCCGGCGCGGGTGCTGACGGCGGCAGGCTAGAGCTGGCGGAGGATCACAGATGGAGGGCAGGGATGTGCGGGCGCTGGAAGAACGGGATGGGCATCCTGTTCAGCCTCTCGCTCCTAGGCCTGGTGCTGGCCTGGCAGCCTCTGGACCAATTCACCGCCGTGCTCCGTCAGGTCGTCCTGTGGCCCGTCCTGCTCGCCTTCGCCCTGACCGTACCCATGGTCCTGCTGCGCACCTGGCAGACCAGCTGCCTCGCCCGGCTGCAGGGCATGCAGGTGGGCTTCGGTCCGCTGCTCGGCCTGCAGCTCGCGACCAGCTTCTACGGCCTGTTCCTTCCGGGCGTGGTCGCGGCCGGCGTGCTGCGCTGGTACCGGCTGGCGCGGCTCGGGGGCGATCCGCAGGCGACCCTGGCGCTCGTCGTGTTCTCGCGCCTGCTCGAGATCGAGATGGCCCTCCTGCTGGGCCTCCTGTTCTGGTTCCTCGACCCGGGCGCACCTGGATGGCCGGGCCTGCCCGGCATGTTCGCGGCGCTGGCCGTGGCTGTCGCCATGCTGCGCTACCTGGCCTTCCACCCGAAGGCGGCTGCCTGGGCGGAGGTGCAGCTTTCGGCGTGGTGGCCGGAGCGGCGGCTGCCGGGGCTGCGCCGCCGCCTGATCGAGCTGCTGAAGGTCACCGGCCGCTACGGCAGCCTGACCGGCCGGGCCTGGGGCATCCTGCTCCTGAACATTCTCGGCAGCCATGCACTGGGCCTGCTCTCGGTAGCACTGGTGGCCGGAGCCCTCGGCATGGAGGTCGGCATCGCCACGCTCGGCTGGGCACGCGCGATCCTGGCACTGGCCCTGCTCCTGCCCATCACCTGGGCCGGGGTCGGGCTGCGCGAGGCGACGATGGCGGCGGCCCTGGTCGCGGCCGGCCAGCCTGGCCCGGAATCCGTGGCACTCGGCCTCCTGCTCAGTCTGCGCGTGCTCCTGGAGGCGCTGGCGGGCGGCCTCGTCGAACTGCACGCCCGGCTCACCCCCACACCCCGCGGAGAGGGATGAACCCATGAGAGTCTGCCTCATCTCCACGGAGATCTTCGCCTGGGGGAAATTTGGCGGCTTCGGGCGCGCGACCCGAATGATCGGCGGCGAACTGGTCAAGCGCGGCGTGGAAGTGTTCGCAGTGGTGCCGCAGCGGCCCGGCCAGCAGCCGGTCGAGCAACTGGACGGCATCACCGTGCTGAGCTTTCCCATGGCGCGCCCCTTTGAGATGCTGCGGCTGTTCCGCCAAGCGGATGCCGACATCTACCACTCCTGCGAAGTGTCGCTCGGCACCTGGCTGGCACAGCGCGCGATGCCGTCCCGGCGGCACATGATCACCTTCCGCGACCCGCGCGACTGGCAGGATTGGGTGATGGAGTTCGCCCGGCCCTCGCTCAACCGCCTGCAGGTGGTCGGCAACTATCTGTTCGAGAGCAGCCCGCTGCTGTGGAGGGCCGTCCGACGTGCGGACGCGCTCTATACCATCGCCCATTGGCTGGTGCCGAAGGTGGAGCGAATGTACGGGCCCTGTCCCAAGCCGCGCTTCCTGCCGACCCCGGTGCCGATCCCGTCGGAACCCGCCAAGGCCGCGACACCCACCGTTTGCTATCTGGCGCGGCTGGACCGGCGCAAGCGGCCGCATCTGTTCCTCGATCTGGCCCGGCAGTTCCCGCACGTCCGGTTCCGGGTGTTCGGCAAGTCGCGCGATAAGGCGTATGAGCGCTGGCTGCGGGCGACCTATGAGGGGCCAAATGTCGAGTTCCTGGGCATGGTGGACCAGTTCGCCAGCACCACGCACGGCGAAGCGCTGGCCGGGAGCTGGATTATGGTCAACACCGCGACCAGGGAGGCGATGCCCAACTCGTTCATCGAAGCGGCCGCGCATGGCTGTGCAATCATGAGCTTCGTCGACCCCGACGGCTTCGCCTCGCGGTTCGGCTACCATGCCGCGCGGGACGACTTCGCTGCGGGCCTGGCTTGGCTGCTGGAGAACGACCGCTGGCGTGAGCGGGGTGCCGCGGCGCGCCGGCACGTCGCGGCGGAGTTCGCGCTCGAGCGGGCGATGGACCTGCATCTGGAGGCCTATGGCGCGCTCCTGGCGGAACCGGTGCCCGCCCCCGCCACGGTCCGGCGTACGCCACGGCCGGCGGTAACCCTCTAGCCCCGCCGCCCGAGCAGGCCCGTCGGCCGGAACAGGAGGACCAGGCACAAGGCCACGCCGATCCCTGCCACCTGGAGGGCGGCCGCCTGGGCCTTGCCCTCGGGCGGCACGAAGAGGTCGAGCAGCATGCCCGAGCCGGTCCAGATCGCCCAGACCAGGACGGCACCGGCAATCGCACCCCGATGGTCGCCGGCACCGCCCACGATCAGCATCGCCCAGACCTGGAAGGTCAGGATCGGCAGGAAGTCCTCGGGCGCGATGAAGCCGATGAAGTGGGCATAGACCGCTCCCGCCAGCCCCATCACCATCGCACCCAGGACAAACGCCTCCAGGCGGAAGCGGAAGACATGCTTGCCGATGGCGGCGGCGGCGGCCTCGTCCTCCCGGATCGCGCGCAGCACCCGGCCCCACGGGCTGGCGGTGAGCCGGGCCAAGCCCCGCCAGACCAGCAGCACCAGTGCCGCGACGAACAGGAGATAGGCCAGGTTCCAGCCGCCCTGGCCGCCCAGCTCATCGTACAGGGGCCGCGGCACGAAGTTCATCCCGAACGGCCCGCCGGTCAGCACCTGGAGGTTGAGCGCCACGAGCTGCAGGGTCACGGCGATGCCGAAGGTGGTGATCGCCAGATAGTCGTGGCGCAGCCGGAGTGCGGGGATGCCCACCAGCAGCGCGAACAGCCCGGCCGAGAGCATCGCACCGGCCATGCCGAGCGGCACTGGCAGGCCGAACCCGCCGATCCGGCCAGGATCGTCGGGCGTGGTGAGGATGGCGCTTGAATAGGCGCCGACCAGCACGAACCCGGCCACGCCGACATTGAACAGGCCGGTGAACCCCCACTGGAGGTTCAGGCCGAGGGTGATCAGCGCGTAGTAGAGCGCGATCACCAGGAAGAAGACCAGGTAGGCGAGGGGACCGGCCAGCAGCTCCACCATCAGCCGCGCTCCCCGAACAGGCCGGTGGGGCGGACCAGGAGGATCAGGATCAGGAGGAGGAAGGCCACCGCAGCGCGATATTCCGCGCCGACCAGCGGCACTGCTAGGCTCTCGGCGATACCCACGATCAGCCCGCCCAGCACCGCCCCGAACGGCGACCCGATCCCGCCCAGGATCACTGCGGCGAACAGGGGTAGGAGCAGGTCCAGCCCCATGGTCGGCCGGATCTGCACAGTGAGCCCGGCGAACACCCCAGCGACTGCAGCGAGGCCCGCCCCGATGATCCAGGTCCAGCGGACCACGGCCGCCACGTCGATGCCGGTGACGGTGGCAAGCTGCGGGTTGTGCGCCACGGCGCGCATCGCCCGGCCGAGCGTGGCGCGGGACAGGAACAGGTGCATGGCGATCACGAGCAGGGCCGTCACGCCCAGGACGGCCAGCTGGTCCGGCGTCGCTCGCACCCCGCCCAGCACGGAGCGGGGCAGCAGCGGCAGGGCGATCTGGATGGCGCGGCTGTAGTACTGGGGCTCGCCGCCGAACGCGAAGAACAGGAGGTTGCGCAGGGCCAGCGCTGCGCCGAACGAGCCCATCACCACGGCGATCGCAACACCTGCCCGGCCGAGCCTGGCGAACAGGAGCCGGTCCAGCAGCAGCGCCAGGCCGGCGGTCGCCAGGATCGCCGCGGCGAGCGAGGCCAGGAGCGGCCAGCCGAACGAGAGCGGGCCGAAGGTCGTGGTCGACAGCACCTGGAACTGGCCGAGCGCCAGCAGCGCCAGATAGGCGCCGAAGGTCACGAACTCGCCATGGGCGAAATTGGCGAAGCGCAGGATCGCATAGGTGAGGGTCAGGCCGATGGCGCCCAGAGCGATGATCGAGCCCAGGACCAAGCCGTCGGCGAGCTGCTGGAGGATCATCGATTGGCCCCGCCCAGAAACAGGCTGGCGAGGTCGCCATGGCTGGCGAGCTCGGCGGCGCTGCCGGACAGGTGCTCGCGGCCTTCCGCCAGCACATAGGCACGGTCGGCCAGGGCCAGGGCGGCCTTCACGTTCTGCTCCACCATCAAGATCGTGGTACCCTCCGCCCGCACCTCGGCGAGCTTGGCGAACACTTCCGCCACCAGCCGGGGCGACAGCCCGGCCGATGGCTCGTCCAGCATGATCATGCCGGGCTCCACCAGTAGTGCGCGGGCCACGGCCAGCATCTGGCGCTGCCCGCCGGACAGGCGCCCGGCCGGCAGCGCGCGCTGCCGGGCCAAGTCCGGGAACAGCTCGAACATCGCCCGCACCCGCTCCTGGCACCGCCGCCGGCCGAGGAAGAAGCCGGCCAGCTCTAGGTTCTCCTGGATCGTCAGGTTGGCGAACACGTTCTCGGTCTGCGGGACGAAGGCCAGCCCGGCGCGGACCAGACGATGCGCGGGCAGCTGGCGGAGGTCCTGGCCCCCGAAGCGGACTTCGCCCGATTCCACCAGGACCAAACCGGCGATCGCCTTGATCAGGGTGGACTTGCCGGCACCGTTCGGACCCAGCACCGCCACGATCTCGCCAGGCGCCACCCGGATCGAGGCGCCCCGCACGATCGGCAGGCCGGGCTCGTAGCCGGCCACCAGCCGGTCGACCTGGAGCAGGCTCAATGGGCGGCCCCGCCCAGATAAGCCTCGACCACCCGCGGGTCGGCCCGGACCTCGTCTGGGCTGCCGCTCATCAGGAGCCGCCCCCCGGCCATCACCAGCACCGGGCGGCACAGCGACATCACCAGGTCCATGTCGTGCTCGATGATCAGGAACGTCACCCCTTCGGCGTGCAGGGCCCGGATCCGGTCCACGATCTGGGCCATGAGCGGCGGTGCCACGCCGGCCCCCGGCTCGTCCAGGAGAACCAGCCGCGGCTCCTGCATCATCGCCCTGGCCAGCTCCAGAAGCTTGCGCTGCCCGCCGGACAGGGTGCGGGCCGGTGCTTCAGCATGGCGCTCCAGCCCCATGAAGCGCAGCCAGTGCCAAGCCCGCTCCGTGATCGCCGCCTCCTCGCGCGCCAGGGTGCGGGCACTCGTCCAGGCCCGCCAGAACCGCTCGCCCGTCTGGTGCTTCGCCGCAACCAGCAGGTTGTCGAGCACGCTCAGGGCCGGGAAGGGGCGGGGGATCTGGAAGGTGCGGGCGATGCCCAGCCGGGTGCGCTGGTCCTGGCGGCAGCGGTCGATCCGCCGGTTCTCGAAATGCAGCTCACCGCCGCTGGGTGGCAGGCTCCCGGCGATCAGGTTGAACAGCGTGGTCTTGCCCGCGCCGTTAGGGCCGATCAGGCCGGTGATGGTGCCCCGGCCGAGAGTGAAGGAGACGTCGTCCACGGCCCGCACGCCGCCGAACGACCTGATCAGTCCATGAGCCTGCAACAACTCTGCTGCCCGATTTCCGCAAGTGTCGGTCGCCTTGGTTAGCCGGACGAGGCTGCTGCCGCAATCGGCAGCGCTTAGGTGCGCTGCAGTATAGCACTGTTGCACAAAAACATGGCCGACATGCCGGGAATTTCGGCACGCTATATCCATGTGTGACAAGAACGCCACCAAACTGTGTCAGAAAATTGCAGCGATCTGATTCTGCAGCGCTGCGATGCAGCATGTCGGGTGGTGGATGCCCGGACCGAGGCTTATCTTCCAATCGTTGGGTCCGGCCAAAAGATCAGTTTGATCGAGAAGGTCGGGGAACAACCGACCAGCCGCCTGACAAGTTCCGACCGGCTGGACTTCGAGTGGAGTGGAAGAAAATGGGTACCGTGCAACAGCTCATCGACAGTGCGCTTCGTCAGTACCGGGCTTACGAGACCCGTCGTTCCCTGAGCCGCCTGAGCGATCGCAGCCTGGCGGACCTCGGCATGGAGCGCGACCTGATCGGCGACATCGCGGCGATGGCGGCTGCCCAGAGCAATGGACGGGTGTCGCTCGCCCAGATCCGCGTCATGGCCCAGGAGGCGCTGCTCGCACGCCAGGCCGAACAGCAGATCGCTACCGCGCCCTCGCCGCTGGCCTCCTTGCTCGGCACGCCGAAGCACCCGCACCTCGTCCCCGCCGACTGAGCGGACCGCCGCCGACCGGGCGGGTCGTTGCGCCCGCACCTGTCCTTCTCTTCCGCATGACTGGATGACATCGATGTTCGCGAAGCTCACCGCCCCCCTGCGCTCCACCGAGACCTGGCGCCGGTTCGAGATCGCCCGTTTCCACCGCGCTGCGCTGAAGCAGGCCCGCGCCGAGCTGAATGCCTATACCCCGCACGAGCTGGCCGGCGACCTGCGCATCAGCAGCGCCGACATCGAGCCGCTCGCCCAGGAAGAGGCGCGCCGCCGCACCGAACTCCATATCGCCCGCCATCCGGAGCTGCGGGCCGCCATGGACGGCGCGGATGCCCGGATGGGCCTGGCCGGCGCCTGAGCGGCACCGCCCGGTCTTCCGGACATTCCCTGATACCCTGCGCTCAGGCGGCCCGGCTTGCCGCGGCCAGAGCCTGATTGCGCAGCGGGGTCAGGTCCGACCAGTCGATCCTGTCCCAGTCGAGCAGTGGGTCGTGCAGGGTCGCGATGAAGCGCCGATGCTCGGGATGATCCGGTGCGGCGATGAAGTGCCGCCGGAACTCGTCCGGCGTGAACGTGCCCCAGTTGCGGATCATGTGGAAGTGGATCCCGTCCGTACCCAGTGAGCGCGCCAGCTCCGCCGCTGCCGGCATCTCGAGATAGTTCAGCGTCTGCACGACGAAGTCCAGGCGCCACTCCCGCACCCCGCCCCGCGCGCGCAGCCGCGCCATGAAGTCGAGATTGGCGCGCAGGCGCTGCCAGTCGCCATGGCGCCGGATCACCGCATAGGTGTCGGCCTCGGCCGCATCGATCGACACCCACAGCGCGTCGACCCGCCCCTCCAGGTCCAGTTCGTCCCAGGCCCGCTCGTCGCACAGCAGGCCGTTGGTCTGCAGCTGCAGGCGCAGCCGGGGATAGCTCTGCCGGTCGAGCTGCCTGAGCAGCCGGCGAAAATGGGCGCTGGCAAAGGGGTCGCCCGAGCCGGTCGCCTTCACGGTGCGGGCATCACGCAGGAGCGGCAGCACCACCTGGTCCGCCACCTCGTCCAGCCGCAGGCGCTCCGCCTGGTCGGCCACGATCCGCTCGCGCCGGCAGGACGGGCAGGCGAGGTTGCAGGACCGGTCGTAGTTCAGCAGGACCCGGCGCGGCCCGTCCTCGACCTCGATGACCTCGTCCTGAATGATCGCCACCAGCTCCCGGTCGCTCACCGCGGCGCGCTCGGGCAGCCGCTCCGCGCTGAGGTGCGGGCAGTGCAGCCGGGAGCACCAGGTGAAGCTGCCGTCCAGCACCGAGCGGCGGATCGCCTTGGCCGCGGGCGAGTTCCAAAAGCCCGAGCCTCCCGACCCGTCCGCCTGGCCGATCGGCACCGCCAGCCAGGACGGGCAGCAGGCATGGGCGCTCAAATCCGGCCGCAGCTCCAGCTCGCGCCACGGCTTGGCGCAGAACCGCCCGCGCGGGTCGACCGGCCCCGGCCCTTCGCCGGCCGCCGCCCGGGCCCGCAGATAGACATCCTGCGCGACCAGATCGCGCTGCTCGCGCGCCAGCGCCGCCACCGCGAAGCGCAGGGCCGCCTTGGCATCGCCCTGCGCCAGCGCCCGCCGCGCCAGCATCACCTGGACCAGCCGCGGCACCGGCTTGCCCGGCAGGGCCGCCGCGGCCGCGTCCGCCAGCTCCTGCCAGATCCCCTGGCCGAACTCCGCCTCCAGCTCGGTCTCGACCGCCGCCACCGCCGCCTGCGGATCGGGCGGCGCTTGGCCGTCCCGCGCCGGAGCCACGAACAGGGCGGCGTCGAGTGCCACGGTGCGCTTGCGCAGGCGGACGAGCAGGTCGGAAAGAGTGCCACGGTGCGCTTGCGCAGGCGGACGAGCAGGTCGGGAAGCTCCATGGCCCAATTGTGCCACAGCCGGGTCGCCGCCGGAAAGCGCGCAGGGCCCGGTCGCACGCGGGTGTGTCGCGGGATCATCTTGAACATAATCCTAGGAAAATATACCATAGAACCACGGCTTTACGTGCCGTCGCAACCGCGGGGGAAAGGCAATGAAGCGGCTGGTCTTGTGTTTCGACGGCACCTGGAACCGGGCGGACGGGGGAGGCTACCCCACCAACGTCGCCCGGATCGCGCAGGCGGTGATGCCGCGGGGTCGGGATGGGACGGTGCAGCTCGCCCTCTATCTGCGCGGCGTGGGTGCCACCGCGGTCGGCATGGAGCGGCTGATCGCGGGCGCCACCGGCCAGGGCATCGACGACAGTATCCGTGCCGGCTATCTGTTCCTCGCCCAGAACTATGTCGCGGGCGACGAGGTCTACGTGTTCGGCTTCTCGCGCGGCGCCTTCACCGCGCGCAGCCTGGTAGGCTTCATCGGCGCCTGCGGCCTGCTGCGCCGCGACTGTCAGGACCGGATCATGCAGGCCTGGGAGCGCTACCGGCATGGCGGCGGCCAAGTGCTGGGGCACTGCCATAGCCGGGTGCCGATCGCCTTTCTGGGCGTGTGGGACACGGTGGGCGCGCTGGGCATCCCCTCCGACCTGCTGGGACCGCTGGTGGCCGAGGACTATCAGTTCCACGACACGAGGCCCTCGCCGCTGGTCCGGGTGGCCCGCCATGCACTGGCGATCGACGAGCACCGCGACGAGTTCGTGCCGACCTTCTGGACCGGCGAGGCACCTGCCGGCTGCGACATCCGCCAGGTCTGGTTCGCGGGCGCGCATGCTGATGTCGGCGGCGGCTACCGTTTGCGCCGGCTGGCCGACATCCCCCTGCGCTGGATGGCCGAGGAGGCGGCGCTGGCCGGGCTCGGCCTGGATGGCGGGCTGCTGGAACTGCCGGTCGACCCGCTCGCACCGCAGCACGAGTCCCGCCAGAGCTGGTCGCGCAAGGACCTGCTCACCCCGACGCTGCGCCAGGTCGCCGGCCGGCCTGTGCCGGTGGGCCTGCTGGAGCGGCTCTACCGGCCGCTCGACCGTAGCGGCCGGCCGCTGCCGACCATCGGCGAGGAACTCCATCCGAGCGTGCGGCTGCGCTTTGGCCGGCAGGTCCGGCGGATCCTCGATGATGACGACGTTGACGGCGAGCCGTATAGCTACCAGCCTCGTAACGTGGCGCCGCTGATCGGCTGAACCGCATCCGCCCCCCTCGGCCGGAGCGGCCCCGAAGCGGCTGGATCGACGCTTGCCGGCGCCGCTGGAACTGGATTAATCCTACTTTTGCGTTCGGTTGATCCGTGCTCGCCCGAAGCGGCGCCGGTCAGGGAGGATGAAGTTCATGAAGAGACGTGGGATCGTCGCGCTCTGCGCGGCCGCCTTGATGCTGTCGATCGGTGCCGGGGCCGCCTCGGCGCAGGAGAAGAAGACCCTCGCCTTAGTGACCAACGCCTCGGCGGACTTCTGGACGATCGCCCGGCGCGGCACCGAGAAGGCCCAGGAAGAGCTGCCCAACTACAATGTCGAGTTCTACGTGGTCGCCGAGGCCACCGCGGCCGAGCAGCGCCGGATCCTGGACGATCTCCTGACCAAGGGTGTCGCCGGCGTCTCGATCAGCTCGATCGACCCCGCCAACTCGACCGACATCCTGAATCGCGTCGCCGAGCAGGCCGTGCTGTTCACCACCGACAGCGACGCCCCGGAATCCAAGCGGATCGCCTATATCGGCACCGACAACCGTCAGGCCGGCGTGCAGGCCGGCGAGCTGATCAAGAAGGCGTTGCCCGACGGCGGCAAGATCATGATGTTCGTCGGCACCATGGGTGCGGCCAACGCGATTGAGCGCGTCGACGGCATCAAGCAGGCGCTGGAAGGCTCGAATGTCGAGATCATCGACATCCGCACCGACGAGGTCGACTTCGCCCGGGCCAAGCGCAACGTCGAGGACACGCTGACCAAGTACCCGGACATTTCCGGCCTGGTCGGGCTGTACTCCTACAACACGCCCCAGATCGTCGAAGCGGTCCGCGCGGCCGGCAAGATCGGCCAGGTCAAGGTGATCGGCTTCGACGAGGACCCGGTGACCCTGCGCGGCATCGCGGACGGCATCGTCGATGCGACCGTGGTCCAGCAGCCCTACGAGTTCGGCTACCAGTCGATGAAGGGCCTGGCCAAGGTCATCGAGGGCGACAAGTCCTGGATCCCGGAGAACGGCCTGATCATCGTGCCGACCAAGGTGATCGACTCCTCCAACGTCGAGGAGTTCCAGAGCCAGATGCGCGAGCTGCTGGCGAACTGAACCTCACGGGGGACGGGCAGGTCCTGCCCGTCCCGCACGTGCGAGCCCCGCACCTGCGACCATCGTCGAGACGAGCATGCCGGCACCTTTCTTGGAACTCCTGGACATCACCAAGACCTATCCGGGGGTGACAGCACTCTCCGGCGTCAGCTTCGCCATCGGTGCCGGCGAGGTGGTGGGCCTGATCGGCGAGAACGGTGCGGGCAAGTCGACGCTGATGAAGATCCTGGGTGGCGTCGTCGAGCCGACCAGGGGCACCATCCGGGTGGACGGCAACGAGCGTCCCGCTTTCACCGTACCTGAGTCGATGCAGGCCGGAATCGCCTTCGTCCACCAAGAGCTCAACCTCTTCGAGAACCTGGACGTCGCCGCCAACATCTTCATCGGCCGCGAGCCGCGCTCGGGCGGCTTCCTCAACTTGGTCGACAAGGCCGAGACCCGCCGCCGCGTGGCACCCCTGCTCCAGCGCCTGGGCGTCGATTTCGGGCCGGACACGCCGGTGGCCGAACTGGCCATCGCCGAGCGGCAGATGGTCGAGATCGCCAAGGCGCTCTCCCTGAACGCCCGGCTGATCATCATGGACGAGCCGACCTCCAGCCTGACCCTGTCCGAGACCGACCGGCTCCTGTCGGTGATCGCAGAGCTGAAGGCGCAGGGTGTCGCGATCGTCTATATCAGCCACCGGCTGAACGAGGTGAAGCAGTGCGCGGACCGCGTGGTCTGCCTGCGCGACGGCAAGCTGGTCGGCACGCTCGCCAAGGACGAGATCGAGCACCCGGCGATGATCCGCCTGATGATCGGCCGCGACCTGAAGTCGGTCTATATCCCGCCCAGGCATGCGCCCAAGGAGAGCGGGCTGACGCTGGAAGGCCTGCGCACCACCGCCTTTCCCGACTTCGCGGTGAACCTGACCCTGCGCCGCGGCGAGATCCTGGGCCTGGCTGGCCTGATCGGCTCCGGGCGGACCTCGCTCGCCCGCGCGATCTTCGGCATTGACCCGCCGCTTGCCGGCACGATCGCGCTGGACGGCCAGCCCATCACCGTGGCGAGCCCGCAGGACGCTATCGCCAAGGGCATCTATCTGGCGCCCGAGGACCGCAAGCGCTCCGGCCTGATCCTGGAGTTCCCGATCCGCGAGAACATCTCCCTGGCCGATCTGTGGGACTACGCCCCTTCCTGGCTGATCCGCCGCGACAAGGAACTGGCCGCCGCCGAGCGCCAGAAGGTCCGGCTCGGCATCCGGACCCCGTCGGTCGAAACGCCCGCCATCTCGCTTTCCGGTGGCAACCAGCAGAAGGTCGTGCTCGCCAAGTGGCTGTCGATGCGCCCGCAGGTGATCATCTTCGACGAGCCGACTCGCGGCATCGACGTGGGCGCCAAGGCCGAGATCTACCAGCTGATGCGCGAACTGGCCGAGGCCGGGGTCGCGATCCTGATGATCTCCTCCGACATGGAGGAGGTGATCGGGGTGAGCGACCGGGTCGCCGTCATGCACGAGGGCTCGATCGCCGGCTTCCTCGAGCGCAGCCAGCTCTCCGAGCACGCCATCATGGAACTCGCCATCGGCCACCGCCCGGCCGCCTGATCAGGAACCCGCCATGCACAAGAAAGATCTGGGCCTCCTCGTCCTGGTCCTGGTGATCGGCGCCATCACCACCGCCCTGAACCCGGTGTTCCTCTCGCCGGTCAACCTGGTCAACATGGCCAACCTGATCGGATTGTTCGGGATCTTCTCGATCGGCCAGGGCCTCGTCATCATCACCGGCGGCATCGAATTGTCGGTGGGCTCGATGTTCGCGCTGATCGGCGTGATCTTCGTCGACCTGCTGGTCAACTTCGCCCTGCCCTGGCCGATCGTGGTCCTGGTCGCGATCGGCCTGGGCCTCGTC
>NZ_WUJP01000550.1 GCF_009806515.1 Geminicoccus flavidas
TTCGGCGCGGTCCACGGCTTTTTGGTCACCCGCCTGAACCTGCAGCCCTTCGTCGTGACCTTGTGCGGCCTTCTGATCTACCGGGGCATCGCCAGGTGGTACATGGCGGACGCCACGATCGGCTTCGGCTACGGCGACTTCGGCGCCCTGTTCTGGCTGGCGTCCGGTCGCAGCTTCGGCATCCCGCACACCTTCATCGCCTTCGTGATCGTGGCGATCGTGATGTACGTGGTCCTGCACAAGTCGGTGTTCGGCCGCCACCTCCTGGCCGTCGGCAAGAACGAGGAAGCCGCCCGCTTCTCCGGCATCAACACCCGCGTCGTGATCGCGTCCGCCTACATGATCAACGGCGCGCTGGCCGGCCTCACCGCCCTGTTCCTGGCCTTCTACACCAGCTCCGTCTCGCCCTCGGCGCATGGCAGCTTCTACGAGCTCTACGCCATCGCCGCGGCCGTGCTCGGCGGCTGCTCGCTTCGCGGCGGCGAAGGCTCGATCCCCGGCATCGTGCTGGGCACCATCCTCCTTCAGATCCTGCAGAACCTGGTCAACCTCCTGGGCATCCCGACCTCGCTCAACTTCGCCGTGATGGGCACGGTGATCCTGGCGGGTGTGCTGGCCGACCAAGCCCTGCAGCGCCGCCGCGCGATCAAGGTCGCCGAGCAGCAGCGGGCCAAGGTGGTGGCGACCGCCTAGGACCGCACCCGGCAGGCTGCGATGGCGGCTCAGGAGCAGCCGAGCAGCCTGCCTCGCTTCATCGCGGCACCGCCGCCACCCTCGGTTTGGAGAAACGCCAGGCTTAGCGCCGCCAGACGCTCCGGGTCGGCGGCCAGCCGCTCCACCGCCATCCAGCGGTGCCAGTCCGGCACGATGCCCCACCCGGGCTCGCCGACATGCGCCCAGGGCAGGCGATAGTGCAGCGCCGGCCGCCCGCCGATCTTCTCGAACGGCAGCCGGGCCCGCACCCGCGCCTCGCCCAGGTGCAGCAGCACCGGCAGCAGGTCCAGCGCCCGGTTCCGTGTGGGATTGGCCCGCAGATAGTCGTCGGTGAACGCCGCCAGGTCCGGCTGGTAGTCCGCCGCCAGCACCCGCCGCACATAGCCCTCTGGATAGACCGCCGGCAGCAGTAGCCCGCGCCGCCACCGCACCGCCCGGAACGTCTCCTGCCGCAACCACGGCTCCATCAGCAGGAACGCCCGCAGGTAGCGCAGCAGCGTCCCCACCTCCAGCGAGGGCGGATCGACGTTGAAATGCAGCCCGAGCGACCCCAGCCAGTTCGCCCCCCGCCCGCGCGCGCCCGCCGACCGCAAGAGCTCGACCGCCTTGTCCACCTCTGGCATTCGCTCGGGCGGCAGCGGCGCCACCACCATTTCCCGCGGCACGAACCGGGTCAGCAGCCCGCCCAGCCAAGCGGCACTCCGCCGGCCCAGATGCACCGGCAGCGAACGGCCATGCTTGCCGGGGTGCACGTAGCGGGTGTCGAGCTCCACCGTCAGTTCGCCGAGCCGGCTGCCCCGCACGAGGAACGAGTGCGGGTCTTCCTCCAGGACCGCGCCGCCCAGGCCCCGGCTCAGTACCTCTGCCGCGGCCCGGGCGCTGAGGTCCATGAACTCGATCTCGACGCCGATCTGGCGGACGCTGCCTGCGCTGCTAGGCAGTGCCGGGAATGCCTGGACCGGATGCCGGCCGGGATGGGTGGTATGGTTCATCCATCTCATATGGGCAGGCCGTGCAGGGCCCGCTTGGCTGCATCACGAAAACGTCAGGGACACAGCCGCCGGGGCGGTACAGCTTTCCGGAAGGCTGGCAGGCAGAAGGCCGTAATACCCGGTCATCCGCTGTAGTTATTGCTGGACGGATGTCCGCAGCCGTCGCATCCTCGCCGCCTGCCTGCTGGCCTGCCTCTGCGCCAGCGCGCCTGCCCAGGCCCACATCAAGTGGTTCGAGCCGTTCGACATCACCCAGGCGCCGCGCCCCATCGGCGACGTGCTGGCCCAGGACTTCATCCTGTTCTTCCTGGCCTCGGTCGCCTTCGTGTTCGTCTTCTTCGCCGCCGACCGCTGGGCCTACCGCCGCCAGATCCTGGTGGCGTTCGACGAGAGCCTGCGCCGCTTCGACGGCCTGTCGGTCCTGATCATGCGGCTCGCCGCAGCGGTGTTCTTCACCGCGCTCTGGACCTATGGCGTGTTCGGCGACCACGCCTTCTACCTCACGCCGAGCTGCACACCGACAGCATCTGGGTGCCCTGGTTCCAGCTCGCGATTGCCGGCTGCGCCCTGTTCCGGCGCACCCTGCCCCTGGTCGGCCTCGGCATCGCCTAGTTCTTCGCGACCGTCACGCTGCCCTCACGCGGCTGGCGCAAGTCCGGCTTCGTCACCCTCTGCGCCACGACCGGCATCAACTTCCTCTGGCTGGCGATCGAGAAGTTCGCCTACCCGAACTGGACCTACCCGCTCCTGGACAAGCACCCCGGCATCCTGCTGGGCATGGACCCGCAGTTCTACATGCTGCTCGCCGGCTTCGTGGAGTTCGTACTGACCTTCATCCTGTTCGCCGCCGCCTCGGTGGTGGCCTGGCCCGGCTGGTTGCCTTCGGCCTCCTGTCCGTCTTCGTCCTGGCGATCTTCGAGTTCGGCATGATCGACGCCGTGGGCCACCTGATGATCATCGCGATCCTGTTCGTCCTGATCGTCCGCGGCCCCACCCACGTCCGCAACATCCTGGTCCCCCGACCAGTCCCCGCGGATGGAGGCCTATTTCATGACCGGGCTGTACTACTTGGCGTTCGTGAATGCGTTTCTGCTGTATTATGGATTGCACTATCTGCTGATTTGAGCAGAGGACAGTTGTCGCCTCCTAACCATAACAGGAACGTGCTCAGGAGTTGAGCAGCTTCTGGCTCCAGTGGCGGTATCGGTGTTGTGGTGCAGGCTGAGCAAGCCGCATTAGGCAGTACCTACCTTACCTAGGCGAATCTGCTGCGAGCAGCCATGTTTGCTTGAGTGCACTTAGCAGATCGCGTTCCACCATCCGGTACCCCCGCCGGCTGCACGGATGAGATAGACGCGTGGTCTTTCTTCAAGCCGGTGCCGTAGAAGCTGCCAATAGGGGCTTCCGCTACAGCACAAGGCCAAGCTTCATGAATTTGATATTCACTCCTGCCGAGCAGGACTCGTCAGCAAGTTAGGAATCTGAGAAGACTTGAGTGATCACATGGAAGGGCCAGCATGTGCAGGTCAGCTCTCGCATTTCCTATAGCGGGTTGCGCCGGCCGGCGTAGACCCCACTCCTCATTCTGTCTCCGTTGCTGACGAGTTCTAACCAAGTATGGTTCGTGAACCGTAGGGGGAATTTATAGTCACTCCTATCGGTTATGTATCACGATCCTACACTTCGTTTGCAGTAGGTCCACGCTTCCTTGAGGGCGTGGACATTTCGTCAACCCTATTTACATATGTGTGAATGAATAATTAAGATTCAACTGCACAAACACACATAGCGACTTAACATGAGCTGAGCAATTCAGCTTGGAACGTTATGTCAACTATGTCGACGTGGTGTCTCCGCGGCCGTCGCGCGGCTTCCCGCTACTCCGGCGGTGACGCCAAGTCCGCACTCACCTGCAGACGGCGTACAAGCGTCGGATAGTCGAACTGGAATCGGCGGATCAGATCTCAGCCAAGATCGAGCCCGCGAACCAACACTTGTGTGACAACCTGCTGCGAATTGGGCACCTGACCGGCCGCAGCAAAGGCACCGGCAACCTGCTGTCAGCCGCCCGCCCTCACACCCCGCCCACTCATGCACCGTTCCAACGTATCCGCCGGCAGCATCCCCAACTGCATGAAGAAGCCCACGAAGTCGAAATGGTCGTAGGCCTCCACGACCTTCCCATCGACGATCCGCGCCTGGATGCTGCCGCGCATGCTCGCTTCGCGCCCATCAGGCATCCGCCCGGTGAAGGTGCACAGGGCCGCGAGCCAGCCGTCCTGCTCGATGCAGTGGTCCACGTCGAGCCGCGTCTCCGACAGGAGCTGGCACACCTGCTGATGGAACTGCTTGTACTGCTCCGGCCCCCGCAGCGGCTGCGGGCCGGCACTGTGCACGCAGCATTCGGACGCGCACATCTCGTCGATCGCGGCAGTATCCCGCTCGGCCCAGACTCTCCTCGCCCATTCCTCCAGCGGAAACGCCATGTCTACCTCCCTCGGCCGCGGCCGGATCTTGTTATGGTCGCAGCATAGCACGGGCCGGCTCAATGGATGAGTGAATCCGGTACTGGAAAAGGCGCTGCCGACTGCCGTCAGTCACCCGTCCCGACTGGCCTGCCGCTCATGCAGCACTCCAGTGTGTTGGACGGCACCAGTCCCAGCTGCGTGAAGAAGCCCAGCAGGTCGAAATGATTGTGGGCCTCCAGGATCTTCCCGTCGGCGACGCGTGCATAGATCACGCCATCCGCACTGGCTTCCCGCCCGTCGGCCATCCGCCCGCTGAAGGTGCACAAGGCCGCCAGCTGCCCGTCCTGCTCGATATGCTGGCGCACGACCAGCCTGGTCTCCTGGAGGAGGCCGCAAAGGACCTGGTGGAAGGCCTTGAACTGCTCGGACCCCACCAGCGGCTTCGGCCCCAGGCCGTAGGCCTTGCAGTCGGGCGCGCACATCTCGTCGATCGCGGATGCATCGCGCTCCGTCCACACCCGCCGCGCCCAGGTTTCCAGCGTCGCCAGCATGCCGCACCTCCCCAGGGTTATCGAGTCCCCTGTCACGGACGCAGCATAGCATGGACTGGCCGCGCTGGAACGGTTCGCCTCAGTCGTCCAGCCGCGCCGCGTTGATCTCGATCAGGTGGCCGTCCGGGTCGAGGATGTAGGCTTGCGGGTAGCCCACGATCGAGTTCGGCCGCAGCAGCATGCAGTGCGGGTCGTCCGGCGCCACGTCCTCGCGATAGCCCAGCCTGCGCAGTCCCTCGATGGCAGCGGTGAAGCTCGCGACCCGGATCGCGAAATGGGTGTCGCCGGCATCCACCGCGCGCGGCCGGTTCGGGTTCGCCGCCGCATCGCCGATCAGATGGAGCTCCCGGTTGCCCAGCCGGAACCAGGCGCCCGGGAAGGAGAAGGGCGGCCGCTCGATCTGCTCCAGGCCGATGACCTCGGCATAGAACCGCATCGAGCGCGCGAGGTCGCTGACCCGCAGGCTGATGTGATGCAGGGTCTCGATGTCCATTCCTGTCCCTCCCCGTCCGGGCCTGGCCCGTTCTTCCCGTGGCACCGGAGCCCTTGGCGGGGACGGCCCGGAACATGTGGTAGCCGAGCGTCCCTGTTCCGTGAAGCTGCCGCCGACCGGCTACTTCAGCTTCGCCGCGATCTCCTTGGCGATGATCGCCTGGCCCTTCTTCCCGAAATGATTGCCGTCGAAATAGAGATGCGTCGAGGCCGAGCGCTTCTTGTCCGCCACCGTCACATGGGTGAAGCCGTAGCTCTTCTTGTTCTTGAACACATGCTCGAACCGTGTGAACAGGTCGACGGTCACGACATTGCTACGTTCAGCCGCTAGGCTGCGCAGGAACGCGTTCCAGCTCTTCACCCGCGCCACCGAGTTCCTGGTCTGCATCGGGTTGCGGCTCCAGTCGTGGAGCTGGCAGAGCAGGATCCGCCGCGAACCCCTGGCCAGCCCCTGCGCGATCAGCCGGTCCAGCGCGATCCGGTAGTGGTTCATGGCGGCATTCAGCGGCCGGAACGTGTTGATGTCGTTATAGCCGAAATAGATCACGGTCCGGTCGGGCAGGCCCTTGGACTTGTGCTTGGCGATCCAGTCGTCGACCTGCCGGTCCAGCGTCCGGGAGCTGTTGAAGCCTTCCGCGGTGGCGCCCGAGACGCCCAGATTGACCAGTACCTTGGCCTTGCGGTCGCCGTGCAGCTGGTCGGCCCAGCTCGGCACGCCGTCGCGCATCGAGCGGGTATAGCTGTCGCCGAACGCCACCAGGGTCGGCTGGTGCGAGGCCAAGGCCGGCTGGCCGCCCGGCGTCAGGCTGCCGAGCATGCCGCCGAGCAGGGCCAGCGACCCGCGCCGGGTGAGTTCCGTCATGAGCTTGCTCCTCTGACCGATGACCTGCCAGCGCGGCGCCGACCTGGCTCCCGCCGTGCCGGATCAGCCTGCCGGCTGACCCGGTCCAGCGCCAACTATTTCCGGAAACAGCACGGCTGCTGCGTCAGACCATCACGTCGCCGCCATTGGGCGAGAGGGTCTGGCCGACATAGAAGGAGCCGGCATCGGAGGCCAGCAGCAGGGCGGTGGGCGCGATCTCACCGACCTGGCCGAACCGGCCGATCGGGAGCTGCGCCTGCTTCATCGCCCGCCAGCTGTCGGACATGCCATTGAGCAGGTCGGTCTCGACCGGCCCCGGCGCGATCCCGTTCACCGTCACCCCATGCGGCGCACCTTCATAGGCGAGTGCCCGGGTGAAGCCGACGATGCCGGCCTTGGCGGCGCAGTAATGCGCCAGGCCCGGCGCGCCCTTATAGGCCAGCTGCGAGGCGATGTTGATCACCCGGCCGAAGCCACGCCGGACCATGTCGGGAAAGAAGGTATGGGTGACCAGGAAGGTGCCACGCAGATGGACCGCGATCATCCGGTCCCACTCGGCCACGCTCAGCTCGGTGAACGCCCGGTCGCCGCCGATCCCGGCACAGTTGACCAGGATGTCGACCTGGCCCAGCTCATCCCGAGCCCAGGCCGCCATGGCCGCGACC
>NZ_WUJP01000551.1 GCF_009806515.1 Geminicoccus flavidas
TCGTCCTCGTTCGCCACGTCACAGGCGGTGGCCAAAGCCCGAAAGCCCTGGTCCTCCAGCTTCCGGCACAGGGTCTCGGCGCCCGCCTCGTCGCCGTAATGGCACAAGGCCAGCTTCGCCCCGTGCCGGGCGAACAGCTCGACGATCGCCCCGCCGATCCCCCGGCTGCCGCCCGTCACCAGGGCGGTCCGCCCCGCCAGCGAGAACGTGTCCATCAAGCGCCTCCCTTTCCGGCCATTCGCGTGCCGGTCAGGTGATCGACTAGCCCCGGGGGAGACGGCCGGTCTAGCCCACCCGCAGCAGCTCGACCTCGGGCGGTGCGGTCAGTATCTCGCTGAAGGCGTGCATCCAGTCGCCGGTTTCCTGGTCCGACTGGACCCCCCGGTTGCGGAACTGGTCGAGCTGGTCCAGGCTGTTCAGTTCCACCTCGAACTGCAGCGCCGCCCCGGCCGGACCGCGGGTCAGCGGGATCAGGAGCCGCGCGTTCAGCCCGTTCTTCCGCGCGGCCTCCAGTTCGCGCTGAATGAACTCGATCGCCCGTTGGCGATCCACCGGCATGACGTCATAGGAGAACCGGGCAAGATACATGGGCTGCCTCCTCTGCCAGATCCCGGCCGGCGGCTCGGCCGCACCGGGCCTGGCGAGGCAACCGCCCAGGCAGGGAGGCGTTCCGCAGACCCCCGCTCACAGCACCGGCAGGGCCAGCACCGCCCGGCCCGCCTGGCGCAGCACTTGTTCGGTGGTGCTGCCGCGCAGCCCGTCCAGGAAGCTGTCATGGCCATGGGTCGCCATCACGATCAGGTCGGCATCGAGCCGCCCGGCCGTGGCGACGATGCCCGGCACCACCGCACCCTCGGCACTCGCCCGGCGCAGCCGCTGCTCCTGTCCGGGCGCCACCGCCACGCTGGGCGCTTGGTCGGCGGGGCCGACATGCAGCAGGTGGACCAGCGCGTCCGGGCAGCCCAGCAGGTCGGCCAGGCCGAACGCGGTCTCGACCGCCTCGTGCTGCGGGGTCGCGTGATCCACCGGCACCAGGAGGTTGCGCAGCCGGGCCCGTCCGGTGGCGAGATCGACGAAGCCCCGGCCTTCGGGGGGCAGGAACAGGGCCGGCACGTCGGTGCGGCGCGTCAGTTCCTCGGCAACCGAGCCGCTGAGCAGCCGCGCCAGGCCGTCCCGGGCGCGGGTCGCCAGCACCAGGAGGTCGCAGCCATGCTCATCCACGAAATGTTCCAGCGCTGCCACCGGATCGCTGCCGGGCACCAGCTTCTTCGACACGCGGATACCCAGCGCGTCGGCAATGGCGCCGCGCGGCGTCGCCCGGTCGATCAGGCCCCAGCGCGACAGCAAGGACCGCACGCCGGGAAAGCCGGTCCAGTCCGGGTCCTGGTCCGCCTCCGGGTCGCCGGCATGGACGATGGCGAGATGGCCCTTGCAGGCCAGGGTCAGGGCCAGCGCATGGGCGAACGCGGTCTCGCTCAGGAGGGTGAGGTCGGTCGGGTGGATGATGTCGGCGAGGGTCGGCGCCCCGCTGCTGTCGACCAGGCTCATCGCGCGCGTTTTCTCCTGCAGGCCGGCCAAAGGCGGCGGATGATGGCTGATGCCGGCCCGTGGCACCGGGCGTGACGGCGACACACCTTGCCGACCCGGCTCCGGCGTTCATAGTCCGATCCGGCCGGGCCTGAACACGGGGCACTGGTCCTCTGGAGGAAGTCGCCATGCCCGCCCGGATCCTGCTGTTCGCCCTGCTGGCCCTGCCGCTCGTTGGCTGCAACGCCCGCACGGAGGCACGCGAGGACCACAAGGCCTGCGTGCGCGAAGGCTTCCCACCCGATACGTACGAGTTCGACAAGTGCATGGAGCGCCGCGCCCTGCACCGTGACAAGGAGGAGGACGCGCTCTAAGGCGGGCCACCCGCCGGCGCAGCACCCGCTTCGTCCAGCCGCTTCTCCACCGCATAGTTGTGGATCGGCACGCCGGCGACGCTGAACTCCCGCTTCGCGGCGATCTCGAAGCCTTGGCGCAGGAAGAACCGGTGCGCCCGCTCGCTGGCCTCGGCATGGAGCCGGGTCAGATGCTGCGCCCGGGCCACCTGCTCCAGCTCGGCATAGAGCTGCTGGGCAACCCCCGTCCCGGCCACCTCCGGTGCGGCATAGAAGAAGTGGATGTGGCCGTCCTGTTCCAGGTCGGCGAACGCGACGGGCAGGTCGGCTCCATCCACTGCGACCAGCCGCGTGCGCCCATCGCCGCTGAGCGCATGCAGCCGCTCCGAAGAAGGGCAGAGCGATGCCCAAGCTGCCACCTGTGCCGCCGAATAGTCGCGCGCCCCCAGCTCCCGGACCGAGCGCAGATAGAGCGCGGCCAGCAGCTGCGCATCCCTTGGGGCATAGGGACGGATCGTCGCCGGCAAGGTGCTTCTCCCTGGAAACCTTCTGCGTCAGGCCGGACGGGGTCCGGTGGCAGTGCTGCTGGCACGCCGGTAGACTAGGTTGAAGATCCGGGTGCCCTCAACGGCCCGGACATGGTTGCCCGGCACATTGTCATCGCGCACCAGTCCGCCTGCTTCCAGGACTTCCGCGATCTGGCCGACCTCACGCTGGTCGTTCAGGTCGACCTCGACCAGCACGGAGCGCAGGCGCCGATCGGCGAAGGTCCGCGCCCCACCCTGCACCACCGCAGTCTCGAGCCCGTCCACGTCGATCTTGACGTGGTTGGGGAAGGCGGCGCCGAACTCGCCCACCAGCATGTCGATCGAAAGCGCGATCGCACCCTGGCGCCAGACCGGGGTGAACCGCTCGCCCTTGTAGTCCTTTGCCTCGCCGAACGTGTGCAACGCGCTGCCGACCAGGTGGTCGCGCATCTGCATGGCATCCAGCCGGGCTGTCCGGTCCAGCGCCAGGCAAAAGGCCTGCACCTGCCCGTCGATCCCGTTCAGCACGATGTTGCTGTTCAGGCCGAAATAGTTGGCGGCGGCCGGCTCGAACGCCAGCACCCGGCAGCCGCGGATGATCGCGGCATAGAGGGCATAGACGCCGATATTGGCGCCGATGTCCCACAGCACCTCGTCCGGCGCCATCCGGTCCAGCCAAGCGATGGTGCCCGGCTCCTTCTGCAGGAGCCATTTCGCTCTCCCGAGCACGGTGTCGTTCGGGCAGTCGAAGCGGATGGCGCGGTCGCCGATGGGCAGGCTGAATTCCATGGGCCGGACCAGAGCATGGCGCCAAGCCCGAGGCCAGGGCTTTTCGGGAGGCGGCTCTCTCTGTCGACATCCTCATCCTGCGTTGGTAGCAGCGGCACGTTGTGGGTGCCGACGCACAAGCTCAATTGGCGTTGCTGCGCTGCGGCCGGGCGTGCTGTCCGGCTACACCTAAGTGGCGCTGGTACTGGCTGAAGGCACACGCCAGCGCTGCTGATGGATTGCGGCCGGGAAGGCGGTACGACGGTGGCGACTGGCATTTTGAGCCCGAGTCCCCCGCCCTACGGTCGGGCACGATGACGCGCCGACGCAGACCCGATCTCCCGCGGCAGAGGCGGTAGTGGTGCCACGCACCCGCGAACGCCGCATCGAAACCGATGCGCCGCAGCTTGGCGCATCGCCGGCGTGAAGTCGGACCGACCCTGGCTCGGGCCGGTGCCGGGCAACGCCTCTTTGATCAGGTAGGAGCCGGCCTCGCCGACGTTCAGCTTGAGCCACGTGCGTTGCCAGTGGCC
>NZ_WUJP01000525.1 GCF_009806515.1 Geminicoccus flavidas
CTGATCGACCGCACCACCGCCTATGACGATCGGGACCAGGAGGTCCTGGTCGGCGGGCTGGAGCGCTTCTTCGGCGAGCTCGGCACCGGGGACCGGCTGCTGCTCTACACGATCGGCGCCAGCCCCGCCGACAGCCGGCGGCTGTTCGACCGCTGCGTGCCGGGCTGCCCGGACGAAGGGTTCCTCGACAACCTGTTCAGCAGCTGCAAGGCGATGGTGGCGCGTGCCGACCGGCAGGTCTTCACCCGCGACCTGGTGACGATGCTGGTCGACCTCCTGCACGACCAGCAGGACTACGCGGCCTCGGCCATCATCGAGACGATCCGCAGCGTCGCCGCGAGCAACCGCGCCAGCCGTCCCGCCCGGATGGTCCTGTTCTCCGACATGCTGGAGAACACCGAGCTGCTGACCTTCGAGCAGCTCCTGCGCGATGGCGCGGGGCCGGCGCTGGCACGGGTCGAGCAGGCCGGCATGGTCCCGGACCTGACGGGCATGGAGGTGGACGCGTTCGGCCTCGGCCGCAGCCATGCGAAGGACCGGCCGGCCCTGTCGGGGGAGGCCGTGCGCACGCTCACGGAGTTCTGGGAGGGCCTGTTCGGCAAGGCGGGTGCCGCCGGCATCACCATCGGCCCGGACTATGTCGAGGGTGCCGACTGAGCGGCGCTACTCGGTCCCCGGCAGGGACAGGTCGCCCACCAGGGTCGATGCCCCGCCGAATCCTTCCAGCAGCAGCAGGCGCAGCCCCTCCATGCCCATCACCGGATGATCGGGATCGGGAAACGCACCCGAAACGAGCCCGATGTCCCGGAAGGGCTGCACCAGTTCCGGCGAGGTCGCGAGCACGTGGACCGGGACGTGATGGCCCGGATCGGCCCCCAGCACGCGGGCGGCCGGCTCGTGGTCGCCCAGGATGATCGCCAGGCGCGGGCGAGGTACCGGCAGCGCCACCCAGGAGGCGATGACCTCGATGGTGCCGGCGATCGTCCTGGCATAGGCTTGCCGCAGTGCTGCCGGGTCGGCCCACAGCTCGACCGCACCCGGCCCCTCGGGCATCCGGCCGGCAAAGGCGCTGCCGTCGCCCAGCGCATCCCATGGCAGGAGCGGCGGCACGGGCGGGGTGAAGGGGGCGTGGCTGCCGACCAGCGCCACCTGACCATACCAGGCATCTGCCCCTTCCGGCGGACCGGCCAGCAGCTCCTCGACCCTTCCCAGGGTGAACTGGTCCGGCATAGTGACATAGCCCGGGCGGGGGCCGGCATAGTCGAGCCCGTCGGCGAACAGCAGCCGGTCGAAGCCCAGGTTTAGCGCTTCCGGAAAGGGCCGCACGATCGCCGGCTGCACCATCACCGTCGCATGGCCGGCCCGGCGGAACAGATGCGCCAGGTCGGCATCGGCCGACTGCAGGTAGACCCGCCAGCCGCCCTGCCCGGTGGTGGGGATGCCCGAGGCCACCGTCGCGTGCGCCAGCCAGGACTGGCCGCCGACCGTGGGCGAATGGAGGAAGCCGGAAACCAGGGTCTTGCCGCCCTGTCCGGCTGCTGCCGCCAGCCGTTCCAGCGGCGGCCGGGCCAGGGCCGCCACGTCCGGCTGGTCGAAGGCCGAGCGGCCATAGGATTCGACAAACACCACGAGCACGTCGACCCCGGCCAGCCCTGGGAACAGCCGGGCGGGTGCTGCGGTACGCCAGGGGTCGGCGGCCCGCGCCTCGGCAAAGCGCTGCTCGGCCGCCCGGGCCTGGACGGTCCGGTCGACCTGCCTGACCAACTGGTCCAGGCCGAACCCGGAGAGCGGTCCACCGGCCAGCCAGAGGCCCACCAGCGCCACCGCCGGCAGCGCGGCCAGCCTCGGCAGCCGGGCCGCGGCATCGATGCCATGGACGAGCGGCCAGGAGAGCAGGAGCAGGCAGGAGGCGCCCAGCGCCATCGCGGCCGCCGCGGGTACCAGGCGCCAGCCCCCCGAGCCGACTTCCAGCAGCGGCACCACCAGCTCCAGGTCGGTCGCCAGGACCAGCTCGCGGCCGAACCAGAGCCAGACCAGCCGGTCGACGATCCGGACGAGGATCAACATGGCGAGGCAGGCGCCCATCGCCCTGGCGGGCCAGGCACCCAGCCGCCGGCCGCACAGGATGGCGAGCAGCACGGCCAGCACGAACTCGACCGGCGGCCGCCAGAACCAGGGCTGGGCCGCCTCGGCCAGCGAGCCCGGCAGATTCAGGCTGAGGCTGGCCAGCAGCAGGGCCGCCAGGAACAGCCAGGGGCGGCCGATCACGCCGCTGCCCCCGGGACCCGTCGCTGCTGCCACTGGTGGGTGAGGTCGATCAGGAAGGACGCGGCCAGCAGCAGCACGGCCAGCAAGGCCGCCGGGACCGCCAGGCGCGATCCTGCCAGCGGCCAGGGGACGGCCAGCAGCAGGAAGATCGGCAGCGCGCACAGGACGCGGCGGCGCAGCGAGGGCGGCAGCGGTCGCTGGAGCCAGGGCAGGGCTCGCCCAGCCAGGAGCCAGGCCGGGCGCAGGAGCGGTGCCGCCAGCACGATCGGGCCCGCGACTGGTATCGCGGCCAAGCTCGCGGCGCCGAGCAGCACCGCATCGGTCTCCAGGTCGAACCGCGCCCCGAACCTCGTGGCGGTGGCGGTGCGCCGGGCGATCCAGCCATCGGCCGCATCGGTGCTCAGCGCCAGCAGCAGCAGGCCCGCGACTAGCCCGCCCGGGGGGCTGCCGCACAGCACGCTGACGCCGATGCCGATCGCCATGCCGAGCCTGATGCCGGTCACCAGGTCGGCTGGCCCCGGGCCGTCGCTGGACGGGTGGCTGGCTGCCGCCAGCACCAGCAGGGCCGAGGTCGAAGCCAGCAGCACGACCGGCAGCAGCGTCCCTGCGCCCATCACCGCGGCGGCCGCGGTGGCGGCCAAAACCAGCTCAGCCAACAGGCCCCCGAGTATCCAGGAAGCGCGATTCGCGTTGGTCAGGCTGGTGATCGGCGAGACTCCCTGGATCATGTGCGGGCATAACGACATGGCGCACGCGCCGGCCGGTTTTCAATGGAAAAGCCGGGCTGGCGCGTGCGGGACGCACTGCCCACTTAGCGTGGTACGCGTTTCGGATTCAGTCGGATCTCGGGGAAAAGAATGCTCGGGCGGAGCGAGAAGGCGGACCAGGTCCCCGCAGCCAGCGAGTCGATCCGGCGCCGGGTGCGGCTGGCGGCAGCCGAGGCGGTGCTGCGTGAAGGCGGGATCGTTCGGATCGCGGCACTCGGGCAGCCAGAGGTCGACTGCGTGGCACTCGACGGGGCCGGCACCGAGGCCTCGCTGGCCTTTGCTCGGAGCTCCGGGCCGACGGTCCGCATGGTGCTGACCGCATCGCGCGCCCGAGCACTCGGGCTGGATGCGGGCGGTGCCGTCTGCGTGGCGCTGACCGTGCCGTGCGCGGGCGGTGCTAAGCTGCTGGAAACCCTGGCCGGGCTGCCGGTCGGCGGCAGGCGGCCGGTGGTTCTGCCCGAGCTGGCGCTGGAGCCGGCCAGCCGGGCCGAGGCCGCCGCGGTCGACATCGCCAAGCGCGCCTCCCTCCTGCCTGCCCTGGTGGTGGCGCCGGTGACCGAGCGCGAGGTCGACGTGATCGTCGAGATCGAGGTGGACGAGGTCGAGACGGCCACGATCGACCCGCCGCTCGTGCCCACCGTCCAGGCCGAGCTGCCGATCAGCCTGACCGAGAGCGCCCGAGTCGTGGCATTCCGTGCCCCGGACGTCGCTTATGAGCATGTGGCCCTGGTGGTGGGCGAACTCGGCAGTGCTGCCCAGCCGCTGGTGCGGCTCCATTCGGAGTGCCTGACCGGCGACGTGTTCGGCTCGCTGCGCTGCGATTGCGGCCCGCAACTCCAGGCGGCCCTCGCCCAGATGGCGCAGGAAGGTGCCGGGGCCCTGCTCTATCTGCGCCAGGAAGGCCGCGGTATCGGCCTCACCAACAAGCTGCGTGCCTACCGGCTCCAGGAAACCGGCCTCGACACGCTGGATGCCAACACCCATCTGGGCTTCGAGGCGGACGAACGCGACTTCCGGACGGCGGCGCGCATGCTCCAGGCCCTGGGGCTACGCCAGGTACGCCTGCTGACCAACAACCCGCAAAAGGTGCGTACCCTCGCCCGCTACGGCGTGGACGTGACCGAGCGCGTGCCGTTGTCGGTCGCTGCGAACCGGCACAATCTCCGCTATCTTCAGACCAAGACGCAGCGTGCCGGACATCTCGGGCTGCCGGCGGTGAACGACGAGGATGGCGGATGAGGCGACCGGTCGGCCTGCTCGCGTGCCTGCTGATGCTCGCGGGCGTGATGATGGTGCCGAAGACCGGTGATGCCGGCACCCGCTGGCGGCTCGATCCCGAGCACACCACGGTGATGTTCGAGGCGCCGCATATCGGCTACGCCCGCATCTTCGGCCTGTTCCAGCGGGTCGAGGGCGAGTTCGACTTCGACGAGACGACCCGCGCCCTCACCTATCTGCGGATCAAGGTCGACCTGGACAGCGTGTTCACCAACAACCAGCGGCGCGACCGCCACCTGCGCTCGGCGGATTTCCTCGACGCCTATGACCACCGAATCGCCGAGTTCGTGATGACCGATGCCGATCCGGCCTCTGACACGACCGGGCAGATCATCGGCGACCTGCGCTTTCGCGGCGTGACCAGGCCCATCACCCTGGACGTCACGCTCAACCGAATCGCACCCTATCCGTTCGGCGGGAACTACGTCCTGGGTGCCTCGGCCACCACGGTGATCCGCCGGTCCGACTTCGGCAGCAGCTACGGCGTCGCGGAGGGCTGGGTGCCCGACGAGATCCCGGTGCGGATCGAGATCGAGGCGATCAGGGAGGATCCGGCACGTTGACGCGGGCGGCATCCGACCGGCGCTGGATCGCCCTGCTCGAGAGCCGCGCCACCGGCCGGCCGCTGCCGGAGGACGCGGCCGCATGGATCGGGCTGTTCGGCCTCTATCGCGACCAACTGCAGGCACGGACCGCCGACAGGCTCCATGTCGTGGCCCATCTCGGCCAGAGTTTGGACGGGCGGATCGCCACGGCAAGCGGCCACTCCGCCTACGTGACCGGGCCGGAGGACCTCGTCCATATGCACCGGCTGCGCGCTCTGGCCGATGCGGTGCTGGTTGGCGGCGGCACGGTGTTTCACGACGACCCGCAGCTCACCGTGCGCCTGTGCGACGGCCCCTCGCCGACGCGGGTGGTGCTCGATCCCTGGCGCCGGCTGGAGACCGGCTACCGGGTCTTCCAGGACCGGGCCAGCCAGACCCTGCTCCTGACCCGCCCGGAGAACCTGGATGGCGGCCGGCACGGGCATGCGGAGGTCGTGGCGGTGCAGCCCGGCAGCGACGGTGCCGCCTACTGCCCACGCTCCGTCCTCCGGGCACTCGCTGCCGTGGGCCTGCGCCGACTGCTGATCGAGGGCGGCGGCGCCACGGTGGCGTGCTTCTGGCAGCATGACTGCCTGGACCGGCTCGACCTGTGCGTGGCGCCGGTCGTGATCGGCCAGGGCCGCGACGCGCTGCCCCTGCCCTCGGCCATGTCGATGCAGGATGCCGAGCGCTTTCAGCCGGAATGCCTGCCGCTGGGCGAAGACCGCCTCTACGTCCTTCGCCGGGCGCGGCGGCCGGTAGGGCTAGGGCCAGGGCAGGAACAGGAGGTCGCGATGGCCGACCCGAAGGCCGGTGGTGCGCAGGTGGCGTCGCTCCCGCCATGATCTTGGGGCGGCCGCCGCATCAGCGATGCCGTCGATCATCGCGTGGAGCATCGGGCCATCCGCCTCACCCAGCCGCCAGGGCGAGCTGGCGGACAGCACGTGGCCATGACCCTCGAGCCGCTGGGCCAGAACCTGGTGGGCATCGGCGCCGAGTGCCGGGCCGAAGCCCTTGTCGCGCCGCATGTCGGCGCTGAACGCCGCCAGCACCTCGGCGTCGCCCTCGAGCGGCGGCGCGAAGGCGAGCTCGCCGTCAACCGTCAGGCCGATCCAGGCGGCGCACCGATGGCGGCGCAGCAGCCCGGCCAGCCGGTCGAGCCAGGCGGCGGAGACCAGATCGATCAGGGCGGAGGCGGTGACCAGATCCACCCCTTCGCTCACCACCGCCTCCAGGTCGCGCGCCAGGTCCAGCTCGCGATAGACGATGCGCCAGTCCGCCGGAAGACGACCGGTGCCAGCCGCCACCAGGGCCGGATCGTGCTCGACCAGGGTCCAGCGCGCATCGTCCGGCAGGAAGGGGCTCAGTGCCCGCCAGGCGCTGCCCGTACCGGCCCCCAGATCGACCACCCGCAGCCCGCTGCGCCCGGCGGACCAAGTGGCCAGGGCCCGGAGCAACTCAGGTGCGCGGGCGGAGGCGTCATGAGGCTCGCGCAGCTCCAGCCAGCCAGCGGCAAAGCCGGTCAAGCTCGTGCCACCCGGTCGAGCGCAGCGGCCACGGCGGCAGCGCAGGCGGCCCAGTCCGGCAGGCGGGCACGGGCGGTGAGCGCCGCCGTCCGCAACCGATGGCGCCGGTCGGGTCCGGCCAGGACAGAGGACAGTGCCAGCGCCAACTCGTCCGGACGGTCCGGCGGCACCAGCACGGCCGCATCAGGGTGCATCCAGTCGGCGACCGCCCCGCCGGCCACCGCGACCACCGGCAGGCCAGCCGCGGCCGCCTCGGCCAGCGCCATGCCGAACCCTTCATAACGCGAGCTGGAAACGAACAGGTCGCTGCGATGGAGGAGTGCGCGCAGCTCGTCGGCGGCCACCTCGCCCGCGAGCGTCACCCGTTCCGACAGCCCATGCCGCCTGATCGTGGCCCGCAACCGGTCGGCCTCGAAGGGGTCGCGCGTGAGGCTCCCGGCGATCACCAGCCGCCAGGGCAGGTCTCCGAGGCTCGCCAGGGCATCGACCAGGGCCGGAAAATCCTTGCGCGGCAGGACCGAGCCCACCGCCAGCAATGCCGGGGCAGCATCGCCCGAGCCCACCGCCGCCGGCAGCGGGTCGGTGCCGGGCAGGGCGACGGCCAGCCTGGCCTCGGCCACGCTGAACGCGGTCGCCAGTGTTTGCGCAGTGGTGGTGGAGGTGACTACCACATGGCGGGCATGGCCAAGCGCTGCGCGCTCACTCTCGACCAGCCGCTCCGCCACTTGCGGGGAGAGCCCGGTCTCGTAGCCCAGCGGATGATGGACCAGGGCCACCAGGCGCAGCCGTGCAGCGTGCCGGGCCGCCACCTCCGGCATGGCGCCGAACGCCAGGCCGTCGACCATGACCGGCATGTCGTCGGGCAGGTCTGCCAGCAACCGATCGGTTGCCGCGAGCTCCGCGGCATCGGGAAACGGAAAGCCATCCGGCAGGCGCACCGGCCGCACCTGCCAGCCCTGCCGGGGCAGCTCGGCGGCTAGGCGGCGGTCATAAAGATAGCCGCCGGTGCGCTGGTCCGGGTCGCCCGGGATGGCGAAGGCGAATTCAGCCACGCCCCTGGACCGGCGCCTTGTAGCCGGCTCGGGCGACATGGCTCTCGTGCAGCTCGACCCCCACCGCGGTCACCTGGTCGGAGCCGGGGCCTAGCTCACCGGCTGCCAGCGCATCGACGAAACGGCCCCAGATCCAGCGCGACAGGAACTCCGTGGTGGTGTTCTTGCCCGCGAACATGTCGAGCTCATCCAGGTTCTGGTAGTTGATCTCGGCGCAGACCGCCTTCAGCCGGTCGATCGCCCGGCCGATATCGACCACGATGCCGTCATCGTCGATTTCCGGGCGCTCGAAAGTCACGTCGACCACGAAGGTGGCACCATGCAGCTTCTGTGCCGGGCCGAACACCTCGCCCCGGAAGCTGTGGGCGATCATCACGTGGTCGCGGACGGTGACGCTGTACATCGGTCGAGGCCTCTCCTGGCTATTGGCTGCCGGCATAGACGATCAGCGGGGCACGGCCGTCGTCCGGGTCCAGGAGCCTCGTCAGCGCCTGGGCCGGCAGCTGGTCGAAGGGTAGTGGCGGCCCGATCAGCGCGTCCAGGGCAGGGTCCGCCAGCAGCCGGGCGGCACGGCGCCGGCGCTCGGCATGGTCGACCCGGGCGCGCATCGCTGGTGCTATGGCACCTACCTGGGAGGAGACCAGGCGCAGCCGCTGGCTGTGGAAGGCGCGGCCGAGCGCCACCGGCGCGGTGTGCTGCCCGTACCAGGACAGGACCAGCAGGGTCGCTTCCCGCCCGCAGGCGGAGAGCGCCGGCTCCAGCGCCTCCGGCCGGCCGGTCGCCTCGACCACCAGGTCGCAGCCCGTGACCGGTGCGTCGGCGAACGGGACGTCCAGGGCATCGGCGAGCGCCCGACGCCCGGGATCGCGGTCGGTCAGGACGATCTCGACCCCCGGTGTCTGCCGGGCGATCCGGGCGAACAGGCAGCCCACCACCCCGGCACCCAGCACCAGAACGCGCATGCCCGGCATCAGCGGCGCGTCCCAGGCGGCATTGAGGGCGGTTTCCAGGTTGGCGAGCAGCACGGCCCGCTCGGGCGGCACCCCGTCCGGGAGCGGGGTCAGCGCATCGGCATCCGCGACAGCGAAGCGCTCCTGGTGCGGGTGGAGGGTGAAGACCGTCCGGCCCTGCCAGTCGGCAGGACCACGCTCGACCAAGCCCACCACGCAGTAGCCGTACTTGATCGGGAAGGGGAAGTCGCCGGCCATGGCAGGACAGGCCATCCGCGCCCACTCGCCCGGGGGAACCGCACCGGTCGCGACCAGCCGCTCGGTCCCCCGCGAGAGAGCGCCGAACCTGGCGCGGATCAGGAACGCGCCCTCGCCCGGCACTTCCGGGCGCAGCTCGCCCTGCTCCTTGTCGATCCACCAGAACGCCCGCGCCATGCCGCCCCCGCCTCCAGGTTCAGCATGGCGCGCCGCATTGGGCCTGGACAGCGGGTCAAGCCTTGCCGGTCAGCCAAGCCAGGCACTGCCGCCAGAGCTGGCCATAGCCCGGCCACTGCACGAAGCTCTCGGGCAGCCAGTGCGGGCCGATGTCCGAGGTCCAGGCGAGCGTGCGGCCCTGGCCATAGCCGCCGGCCACCAGCAGCGGGTGGCTGCCCTGGTCGGCCGGCGTGCGCGCCAGGAGCTGCACGCCCGGTTCGTTCTTCACCACCACCTCGTTGATGCCGAGCAGCACCGGCCAGTCGGCGGGCAGGCCCTGGAGGATCGGGTGGTCCGGCTCGACGATCTCCGGCGAGAAGCCCTCCGGGATCTCGATACGGTCGTCCACCTGCAGGCAGGTGACCGGCAGCACCTCCTCCACCGCGGTCCGGCCGTAGCGGGCCGCACCGTTGATGCCCTGGAAGGACAGGTAGCCGCCGATCATGAACAGGCCGCCGCCCATCTCCACATAGTCGCGCAGCAGCTTCAGCCGGTTCGGCACGGTCTTGCCGTGCAGCCAGACATCGGGGTGCAGGAGCAGCGAGTTGGCGCCGATGTCGGACAGGATCACGGTGTCGTAGCGCTGCAGATCCTCGAGGCTGAGCGGAAAGGCGGTCTGCGCTTCGTGCGAGGGCATGTAGCGCAGGGCGAACTCGCTGTCGGACAGCGCCTTGACCAGTGGCTCGGCACCCAGATGGAAGGTGGTCGAGTTGAACTGGTCGAAGCCCTTAGTGTGGACGGCGGAGGTCGACCAGCTTTCACCGGCCAGGAGGACGTTCTTCTTCGACATCGAGAACTCCAAAGGGCTTCTTCGTCAGGTGGTGGCGTCGAATGCGCTGCGCGGATTGTGGACCAGCATGCGCTGGATGGCATCCTCCGAAACGCTATGACGGCGCAGGCGCGGCACGAAATGGCGCAGCACGAAGGCGTAGCCGTTGCCGCCATAGGCGGTGAGCATGTTCTTCAGGAACACGTCCTGCGAGAGCAGCAGCTTGTGGCCGTAGCCGCCGTCAACGAGGCGGCGGATGGCACGGGCATATTCCTCGTCCGAGGGGCACTGCACGCCCTGGTCGGCATAGAAGAAGTCCATGCCGATCATGTCGTACTCGATGAAGGCGCCCCGGTCGGCACAGGCCTTCTGGTAGGCGGGATCGTCGAAGGACGGGTTCATGTGGCAGAGGATGGTGTGGTTGGGATCCGCACCCTCCGCCTCGATCAGATCGAGCACCGGAAGGCCCAGGCGGAACCAGCCGGGCAGGTGGACCATCAGGGGCAGCCCCGTCCGCTTCTGCGCCCTGGCCGCCCCCTGAAGCGACTTGCGCTCCTCGGGCGTGAAGTCAGAGCTGACCCCGATCTCGCCGATCAGCCCGATCCGGACCCCGTCGATGCCTTCCAGCGCTTCCTGGACGATCTGATCGGCCACGTCGTCCACCGACATGGCCGCGAGTTCCGGCGGATGCGAGCTCTGCAGGTAGTAGCCCGAGCCCATCACGATCTGCAGGCCGGTGGCCAGCGCGATCCGCTGCAGTGCTGCCGGATTGCGGCCGATGCCGCGGCAGGTCGGGTCGACCACCGTGGCGCCGCCGGCCCGGCGGAATGCCTTCAGCTCCTCGATCGCCAGCGCCTCGTCGTCCAGCCCGCAATTGTGCAGGTTGACGAACGGGTCCTGGCGCAGCTCGGACAAGATGCCGATCTCGACCTTGCCATGCGCCAGATACTGCCGCTCGGGTTCCTTGGGCGGATTCCACCAGCAGCGGCAGTCGTTGAGGATATGCTCGTGCGGGAGCGTGATGCCCATCCGCTCGGACGGGATCGGCCCGGCCACGGTCATGACCTGGCCCGAGCCGACATGGGCCGGGGATAGCTCGCTCATCGCCTGCGTCCGCCTCGGAAGACCTTGGTGTTGAGCCAGATGGCGGCCAGGATGATCAGGCCGGTCACGATCTGGGTGAAGAAGGGCGAGATGTGCGCCAGGATCAGGCCGTTGCCGATCACGGCGATGGTGAGGGCGCCCAGGCAGGTGCCGAGGATGCTGCCGCGCCCGCCCATGAGCGAGGTGCCGCCCAGCACCACCGCGGCGATCACGTCCAGCTCGAAGCCCACCGCCGCGTTGGAGGAGCCGGAGCCCAGCCGGGCCGCGATCACGATGCCGGCCAGCGCCGCGGCGATCCCGGTCAGCACATAGACCGCCATCGTGACGCCCTGCACGCCGATGCCGGCACGGCGCGCCGCCTCGGCATTGGCGCCGATGGCGGTAACGTAGCGGCCAAAGCGGGTCGAGGACAAAGCGAGCGCGCCGGCCGCCATCACCAGTACTGCCAGGATCGCGGGGAACGGCAGGCCCAGGAACCAGCCGCGGCCGATCTGGACGAACCAGTTGTCCGACGCGATCGGAATGGAGAAGCCCTGGGTGAGGAGCAGCGCCACGCCGCGCAGGATCGACAGCCCGGCCAGCGTCACAATGAAGGCGGGGATGCCTTCCCGCGCGACGAACCAGCCCTGGAGCAGCCCCACCAGTCCGCCCAGGACCAGCATGGCCAGCACGGCGAGCGGCCAGGGCACGCCTGCCTGCAATGCGATCGCCACCAGGGCGTTGACCAGCGCCACGGTCGAGCCGACCGACAGGTCAATGCCGCCGGTCGTGATCACGAAGGTCATCGCGACCGCCACGATGATCAACGGGGCTGACTGGCGCAGGAGGTTGAGCAGGTTGGCTTGGCTCAGGAAGGCATTGGTGTTCAGGCTGAACAGCACCACCATGAGTAGGAAGAACGCCGCAATGCTGAGCACCTGGGCATGCCGGGCGAGAAAGTCATGGTAGCGCGGTCCTGTCGGCCGGCGCTCGTAGATGGGCGTCGTGCTCATGCATGGCCCTTCAGCTTCTCGGCCTTGCCGCCGACGATCAGCCCGACCAGGTCCTCCAGGTCGGTCTCCCCGATCCTGCGCTCGGCCACCTTGGTGCCCTCGTACATGACCACGATCCGGTCGCAGACCCGGAACAGATCCTGGAGGCGGTGGGTAATCAGGATGATGGAGGTGCCGCCCTCGGCCAGGCGCCGGATCAGCCGCAGTACCGCCTCGACCTCCGCCACGGCCAGCGCCGAGGTCGGCTCGTCCATGATCAGGACGCGGGGCGCGAAGGCAGCGGCACGGGCGATCGCGATCGACTGGCGCTGCCCGCCGGAGAGCTGCTCGACATAGGCGTCCAGGCTCGGCACGTGGATGTCTAGCGCATCGAGATTGCGCCTGGCTTCCTCGCGCATCCGCTGGCGGTCGAGCAGCTTCAGGCCAAGCACGGAGCGGCGGGGCTCCCGGCCCAGGAACAGGTTGCCGGCCACATCGATCGTGTCGCAGAGCGAGAGGTCCTGATAGACCATCTCGATGCCGATCGCGCGCGCCTCGGCGGGCGTGGTGTAGCCGGCAGCCTGTCCATCCACGAGGATGCGGCCCTCATCCGGCACATAGGCGCCGCTGATCACCTTGGTCAGCGTGGACTTGCCGGCCGCATTGTCCCCGACCAAGCCCAGCACCTCGCCCGGCATCAGGTCGAGATCGACACCGCGCAGCGCTTGGATCGAGCCGAACTGCTTGCGGATGCCTTCCAGCCGGACACGCGGGGTGGCAGCCGCGGCCGCGGCTGCCTGGTTGATTCCCTCGGTCACTTGAAGATTGCGCGGTAAGGCTCGACGTTGCTCTTGTCCACGATCGTGACCGGCACGTCGATCTGCTTCTCAACCGCCTCGCCCTTGGCCGCCTTGACCGCCGCCTCGACCGCGGCAGCGCCCATACCGGCCGGGTCCTGCTGGACCACGCCCACCACGTAGCCGTCGTCGATGCCCTTGATCACCGAGGCGGTGAGGTCCCAGCCGACCACCTTCACATCCGCCTGGCGGCCCTGGCTCTCCACCGCGGCGACCGCACCGACCAGGGCCGGCTCGCCGGTGGCGTAGATCGCGGTCAGGTCGGGATTGGCGGTCATCAGATTCTCGGCGGCGGACATCGCATTGTCCTGGATGTTCCGGCCGTCCACCACGCCGGCCATGGTGATGCCCTCGGCATTGGCCACCACGTCCTCGAAGCCCTTCTGGCGGACGTTCTGGATGAAGGAGTTAAGCGCGCCGACGATGCCGACCTTGGCGCTGCCGCCCATGTCGTTCTTGACGATCTCCAGGAAGCGCTCGCCCATCATCTTGCCGGCGAGCGCGTTGTCGACGCCGACCTGCGCCACCTGCGGGCCTTCAGGCAGGATCGCGTCCACCGCGACCACCGGGATCTTCGCCTCGCCCGCCGCCTGGACCGCCGGCATGATGCCGTTCACGTCGATCGCGACCACCACCAGCGCGTCGACGCCCTGGGCGATATAGGTCTCGATCGCGTTGTTCTGCGCGGCCGGGTCGTTGTTGGCGTTGAAGATCACCAGCTCGGCGCCGAGCTCGTCTGCCTTCCTCTGGGCGCCCTCGTTCATTTGGGTGAAGAACAGGGCCTGCTGGTTGATCTGCACGAGGCCGATGGTCGGCTTTTCCTGGGCCATCGGCCCGGTGCTGGCGAGACCGAGGCCGGCGGCGAGCGCCGCACCGGCGAGGAGGACGCGTCGACGAAAGGTCATGGTCCGGAACTCCCCCAACTCGACGGCGCGACTGCCGCGAGATCCTGTCTAGGCGCCGAAAACGCTAATAGGCTCGATTGAAACGTTCAAACTCCTTCTGTGGTCAGCTCGTCCGCGACTGGCCGATATTCCTGGGCACCTGGCACCAGCACCGAGCGGCTGGCGGCCAGCACGGCCAGCCGGGCCGCATCCGCTGCCGGCCAGTCCGACAGCCAGGCGGCCAGATAGGTGCCGACGAAGCAATCGCCGGCGCCGGTGCGATCTACCGGAACAACCGTGCCGGCCGGGACTCGGATGGGCCTCCGGCCGGGCTCCAATAGTGCTGCACCCTCGGCACCCAGCGTGACCACCACCGTGGCCCTGCTCGCCAGCTCACCGAGTGCCGGCAGGCAGGCAGTGGTGGACGACATGCCGGTGACGGCGCGCGCGGTGGGACCGTCCAGGAACACGAGGTCGAGCAGTTCGGCGAGCCGGCGGATCGCGGCCGGCGCGCGCAGGGCCGAGCGCAGGCCCGGGGCGTGGCAGGACAGGAGGAGGCCCCGGCTCCGTGCTGCCGGCAGGACGTCCAGCAGTTCCTCGAGCTGGTCGCCCTGGATGTGCACGCAGTGGCGCCCGGCGTGCCTCGGCAGGCTGGCCAGCCAGGCCAGGAGGTCGGCCTTGGGCACCTGCAGCGGCTCGTTGACGATGGTGCGGCTGCCTTCGGCATCGACCAGGACGATGCAGCGCGACAGGTGGCCGTCCGGCCGGCGCGAGCCTTCCGTCAGCGCCACGCCGCGGCTGGCGAGCAGGCC
>NZ_WUJP01000552.1 GCF_009806515.1 Geminicoccus flavidas
CGGTCCGGCTCGATACAGACTGAACTACGTGCTCACCTGACACGTCACTAGTGCGGTGGCGTCGACCCGTCACAGACCGGCCGCAGCCATGCCACTGACGGGAACTTGGCACAACGCTGGGTCACGCAGCGTCGGGCGCCCGAACCCTGCGAAGTTGGTGCACAGAGACTGGCGCAGGCCGGCAACGCCATTTTTCCTGCGGCCAGCGTACCCCGTGCCGCCCGCAAGGTCGACGTCGTCATGCTCCACCCCGCCCAAGCGCATCACAGAGCAAGTGCGGCTCCGAACATTGCCGAGCCGCACAGGCTGATTTCCTCGATGTCGTAGTCACATTGCGGCCGACCGACCAGATCTCACTGCGGCACGTGAAGAAGTGGTCGAAGCAGTGGGCGGGCTGTCAGCCAGGAAGCTGCAGCCAGTGGGCAGGCCGATCCAGTGCAGGTCGTGGTAGAACAGCCAGAACTCCGGCAGGCCATCGAACCGTCCGGCAGCCCGTCGAGCCGCTAGGCCCGCTGAGCACGCCATGCCCGCGGCCGCCTCCACGTTCGGGCCGCGTGGTGGCGAGCCTGCCGGCGTACAGCTGGTGGTGGCGGATATTGTGGTCAGGCCAGTGGCCACCCTCGACTTCCACCAATGACGGTTCCTTAGGAAGGCGGTCCCGCAACCTGCTGGAACCGGGGGCGGCTGCACAGCTCGTCGGCAAGCCGCATGGGCACAGGAGGAGGATCGAACTTGCACAAACGAACCCGAGACGGCACCGCCCGATATGGCCAGGCCTCATCTGCCGTCACGGCCGCAGCAGGGCGTCGATCAGCCGGCGAGTGGCGATCAGGTCGGACAGACCGACTTTCGGTGCGCGATCTTCGTCCAGCGCGTCCAGGAAGTCGGTGATCAGCGTACGATGCGCCTCGTGGCTGAACGCCATGGGATCGGCGCCGCCGCCACTGGCGGCAGCGCCCGCCAGCTGCTCATGGCGGCCGTCCTGGTGGTACAGGTCGAGGCGGCCGCCCTCGAGCCGGGCGGTGGCGTGGCGGAACACCAGCTCGATCCGTTCGGGGAAGCCGGGATAGTAGGCGGTGCTGGCAAGGATCGCGCCCGGGGCGCCGGCTTCGCCCAGCCTGGCGAGCGCCACCACATGGTCCTCGCCTTCCATGCGATGCAGGCCGGTGGTGGTGGCGATCGACGCCTGGACGTCGACCGTGCCGACCAGGGCGCGGAAGAGGTCCAGGCTGTGGATCGCCTGGGTGAGCAGCACACCGCCGCCATCCCGGGCGCGGGTGCCGCGCCCGGGCTCGTCATAGTAGGCCTGGGGGCGCCACCAGAGCACCTGGCACTGGCCGGCGCACAAGGGGCCGAGTTCGCCGCTGGTAATGGCGGCGGCGAGCGCCTGCGCCGCTGGACGGAAGCGGTGCTGCAGCACCACACCCACAGTGCGGTCCAATCGTGCCGCCTGCTCCGCCAGCGCCACGGCCGTCCCAGTGTCGAGGCCCACTGGCTTCTCGATCAGGAGAGTGCGGCCCGCCGCCAGCACGGCAGCACCAAGCTCGCCATGGCTGGCCGGTGGTGTCAGGACGAGCACCGCCTCGACCCGCTCGTCCTGGAGCACGCGGCCCAGTTCGGTGGTGACCGGGAAGGGGAACGCCTGGGCGAATGCCTGGCAGCGCTCCGCCGAGCGGCTGGCCGCCCACACCACCTCCACCCGGTCCGCCAGGTCGAGCAGGCTCTGGGCATGCGGCCGGACCGCCATGCCCAGACCCAGCAGGGCTACACCCCGCCGCCTCCGGCTCATGGGCCGCGCCGCCTGGCGAGGAAGGCGCCGACCCGCTCGATCCGTTCCGGCGTGTCCAGGACCAGGGCGGCCAGCAGGCGCTCCAGCCGCAGCGACTGGCGGATCGGCTGCTCGGCCGCTTCCCGCAGGACCTCGCGCGCGAACCGGATCGCCGGCGGGCTGCGCAGGGCGATCTGCTGGCCGATGCCGATGGCCTCAGCCAGCACCCGCTCGGCAGGCACCACGCGCGCGGCAATGCCGAGCGCGCCGGCCTCGATGCCGGACAAGGCGCGGCCGGTGAGTATCAGGTCGGTGGCGATCGCCCGACCGGCCAGTTGCAGGAGCCGTTGGGTGCCGCCCTGGCCGGCGATCACGCCGATGCCGGTCTCCGGCAGGGCCAGATTGGCGTCCTCTGCGCACACCATCAGGTCGCAAGACAGGGCCAGCTCGAAGCCGCCGCCCACCGCATGGCCGCGCACGGCGGCGATCGTCGGCTTGCGCGCCGCGGCGAACCGGTCGAATTCCTCTAGCCAGTCGCTCAGCACCGCTTCGATCGCCCGCAGTTCGTGGACCTCCGTCAGGTCCGCGCCTACGGAGAAATGGCTGGACGTCCCGGCCACCACCACCGCATGGATCGCTTCATCCGCCTCGGCCGCCACCAGCGCCCGCACGAGGTCGGCCGCGAGCTCGCGGGAGAGGGGGTTGCCGCGTCTGGGACGGCCGGTCATGGTCAGGATCCGCACCGGACCGTCCGTGTCCACGGCAAGATGCTCGGTCATCGTCCTGGCGCTCCCGGAAGTGCGTGGAATGCTGTGGCCGGGCATAGCCGAACCGCCGCCGGGCCTCCACCGCCGCCGTTGCGCCAGGCCGCTGCCTGCGGGGCCAGCATCCGCACCGGCTGCTGCCATCGCACCATCGCCTCCGGCAGGCGATCGGCCAGACTGGACCCGGCCGCCGGCGCCCTCGAAACTGGCCGCCACCGGCCGTAGGTGGGAAGGGGGCGGGGATTGGCGGGAATGATGGACATGGCGGCGGGGCGCGAGCTGGAAGGCGGCATCTACGACTATGACGGGCTGCAGGTCGGGGACCGCTACTGGACCGGCCGGATCGATGTCACCGAGGCGCATGTGGTGGGCTTCGCCGGCTTGTCCGGCGATCTGTTCGACGTCCACATGGACGAGGAATTTGCGCAAGCGCACGGGTTTCCCGCCCGGATCGCCCACGGCCTCCTGGTCCTGGCGATGGCGGACGGCCTGAAGAACCGCGCGGCGGCGCGGATCCGGGCGATCGCGTCCATGGGCTGGACCGACTGGCGCTTCCGGCGCCCGGTGCTGATCGGCGACCGCATCCGCGCCCGGATCACGGTGGCCGGCAAGAAGCCGCACCGCGACCCGACACGCGGCATCCTCACCCTCCAGCTGGCCGTGCACAACCAGCACGACCTGGTCGTGCAGGAAGGCCTCACCTTGCTCCTGTGCAAGCGCACCGGCCCAGGCGGCTCCGGCTAGATGATGCCGCGCCGGGCTTGGCGACCCTGTCGTTCGCCGAAGCTCCGCCGGTGCCGGAGCCGTTCCGTCCGTTCCACTCAGGCCCTGCTGAACCGCCCCTGCTTGAGGCAGCAGCCGCACGACCCGAGTTCATGAGGCACGCCACTGCTCACTGCGCAACACGATGGTCCCGGGCGTCCACCCTGGTGCTGTCCAAGAAGCACGGTCCGGCCCATGCCGAGCCTGCTCGCATTGGCTGCCCACCTGTGACGGCCTGTACCGCCTGGGCTGGTCAGTCGTCCCGCTCCTGCTTGGCCAGTTCCACTGCCGCGCGGACCTCGATCGCGGCCAGCACGTCCGCCAGCTCCGGCTCGATCACCGCCGGTGCCTCGTCGGCTAGCGCGGTGCGCAGCCGGGCGAGGCAGGCGGCGTCGTCGCCGGCACCGAGCAGCGCCAGCTGGAGATCACTCAAGGCCGCCAGCAACGCCTCGCCGCGGCGCACCGCCCGTTGCCGTCGCTCGTCCAGCCCGGGCGTCACCTCCTGCACGGCCAGCATGGTCTGCAGCGAGGCAAGGGCCGTGGTGGAACTGGGGCCGGGGGCCGTGCGGAGGCCTGCCGGCTCCTCGGGCACCCTGAACTGGCCGGCGGACACATGACGGATTTCCCGGCTGTGACTGACGGCGAACGTGGTGAGCGGCTGGATCGGCATGGCGGTTGACGACCTCCTGATACTGGATCTTAACCAGACTGGATGAATCAATCGTTAAGGGCGGCCGGGCGGGCCTGGAGCTGCGCCTCCCACGGCCGGGCCAGCGCGTGGGCGAGGGCTTGGTCGGCCGGAAGCGGCGTGCCCAGCAGCGGACCCTGCACCAGGTCGCAGCCCTGGGCCAGCAGGAAGTCCAGTTGGCAGGCCTCGGCAACGCCCTCGGCCACCGTCTCGATCCCCAGCCCATGCGCCAGCTCGATGATCGCCCGGATGATCGCGGCATCGCCCTGGTCGTTGACCGCGGCGTGGACGAAGCCCGCGCTGATGCGCAGCCGGTCGATCGGCAGGCGCCGGAGCTGCAGGAGCGAGGCGTGGCCGGCGCCAAAATCAGTGAGGGAAAGGCCCACGCCGCGCTGGTGCAGGGCCTGCAGCACCTCGCCGATCGCGGCGCCGTCACGGCCGAGCAGCATGGCCTCGGTGATGCCGATCTCCAGGTGGCCCGCTGCCACCGGGCTGCCGGACAAGGCCCGGTCGACGATCCGGTACAGCTCGCCTGCCATGACGGCGGCGGGGCCCAGGCAGACGGTCACGCGCTCCAGTGCCAGGCCGGCACCCCGCCACCAGCTGGCATCTTCCAGCGCATGGTGCAGCAGCCCGGCCAGGAGCGGGCCCATCAGCCCGCTTTCCTCCGCGATCGGCAGGAAGCTTTCCGGCCCAAGGCTGCCCTGCTGGGGGTGCAGCCAGCGGACGGTGGCATCGAACGAGACCTTGCCGGCCGCAGCCGGCCGCACCACCGGCGCGTAGCGCAGTGCTAGCTCCGACCCGCCCACCGCGCGCCGCAGTTCCCGCTCCATGCGCCGGCGCGTCTCGATCTGGACCCGCATCTCGTCGTCGAAGAAGCGCCAGCGGCCCCGGCCGCTCTCCTTGGCGCGATAAAGGGCGATGTCGGCGTGCTTGAGCAGGTCGCCGGCCGTGGCCGCGTCGTTGGGAAACACGGCGATGCCGATGCTGGCGCAGGGCCGCAACTCCTGGCCTTCGAAGCTGAACGGCCGGGCCAGCTCCGCCAGGATCCGCGAGGCGATCACCGCGGCGTCGGTCGGCCGGCGCACCGCGTCCAGGATCACCGCGAACTCGTCACCGCCGAGGCGCGCCACCGTGTCTTGGCGGCGGCGTGCATGCTTCAGGCGGCTTGCCACCTCGAGCAGGAGGGCGTCGCCGGCATCGTGGCCGAGCGTGTCGTTGACATCCTTGAACCCGTCCAGGTCGACCAGCAGCAGTGCGGTGATCTGACCATGCCGGTTGCCCCGCCCGACCGCCTGGGCCAGCCGCTCCTGGAAGGCACGGCGGTTGGGCAGCCCGGTCAGGACGTCGTGATGCGCCAGGTGATGCAGGCGCTGCTCCGCGATCTTGCGCTCGGTGACGTCGATGTTGACCCCGACCAGGCCGATCACCTGGCCATCCACTTCGATCGGCACCAGGATCGTGTCGAGATGGCAGAGATCGCTGCCGGTCCCGTAGGTCTCGTCCATGCGCAGATGCTGGCCCTGAAGCACCTGCTCGAAATTGGCCTGCCATCTCCGCTTCACCTGGGGTGGCATGTCCAGGTCGATCATCCGCTTGCCCAACAGATCGCCCCAGCGTGCCCGGGCTGGAGCGTTCTGCATCACGTAGCGCCCCTCGGCATCCTGGATCCACAGGCCGAACGGCAGGCTCTCGATCGCCGCTGCCAGCTTCGCCTCGCTCTCCCGCCGGGCGCGCTCGGCCGCCTTACGCTCGCTGTTGTCGATGGCGACGCCGACCAGGCCGTCAATCTGGCCCTGCTCGTCGTGCACCGGTGCGACGATCTCCTCGACCTGAACAGTCCGGTCGCCCATCTGGTAGGTGAAGTCGCCGCGCATCATCTGGCCGGCCAGGGCACGGCGGTTGTTCTCGGCCCAGAGCTTGGTGATTTCGGCGGCGACCTCAATCTCGTCCGGGGTCCGGCCGAGATGGGTGCCCCACAGGGCCCGGCCGACCGCATTCTGCAGGATGTAGCGGCCTTGTGCGTCACACAGCCAGAAATCGAACGGCAGGCTGTCGATCACCCGGCCGAGCCGGCTGCGCTCCGCCCGTACCGCGGCTTCCGCCCGCGCCTGCTCGCGGATCTGCCGGCGCAGCTCCATCTCGCTGGCGACGACCGCCGCGCAGTCGGTCAGGAGCTGGCGCTGCTGGCGGCTCAGGCGGCGCCGGCGCCGGTCGTGGATGCTGAGCGAGCCGACCACCGCGCCGCCCGGCATGACGAGCGGCACGCCAGCATAGAAGAACAGGGGTTCCGGCCGGTCGAGCAGCGGGTGGTGCGCGTGGCGCGGGTGCTGCCGGGCGTCCTGGATGACCAGGAGCCGGCCTGCTGCCACCACGCGCGCACAGAAGGACACGGAGCGGTCGATGCGGTGCATCCGCTCGATGCCGAAGCTCGACATGGTCCAGGCATGGCGGTGGCCCAAGATCACGATGGCGACGTGCGGCACCTGCAGGACGGTGCCGAGCAGCCGGGTGACCCGGTCGAAGCTCTCCTCGAGATCCTCCAGCCGCACGTCGTCGCCGGCCAGCCCCGTGAACTCGTCCTGGCGCTCAGGATTGAGGGGGCCGCTCATCCGCGCGCTTCGCTCCCCGACCGCAGTGCGCATGCCCACTCGGCCGCCGCTGCCGTAGGGCCGCTCTGTCTGGCTGCGCATGCGCAGGAGGAACGCAAGCGGGCGGACAGGCTCAGGATGACGTGCGTTGATTTCCCAGGCTATCTGGCGGTGATATCAACGACAGCGCGGTACGAGTCATGACCAATCCTCGCCCTCAGGCGTTTGATCCCGATCTTGCCATTCCACCGGAAGGCGAAGCAACCCTAGAGGGTTATGCCTCCGACGACGGCGTCCTCACGACGGGCACCTGGACGCATGCCGGTGGCAGGCTTTCCGCCGAGTTTGCCTACGACGAGGTGTGCATCCTGTTGTCCGGTCACGTCCGGCTGACCGATCATAGCGGTTATACGGCCGAATTCAAGGCCGGTGAAACATTCGTGATCCCGAAAGGTTTCAAGGGTACCTGGGAAACGATAGAACCGGTGCTGAAGCATTATGTTATTTTCGACCCTTCCCGGAAGACCTCATGAATTCGTCAGGTGTTCCGCTCGGCAGCATTTGAAAGGTAACGGCGGCTGAGCGCGTGGTAGATCGGCTGCGGGCAGACCAGGCGCGAGGCCCCCAGGGCCAGGATGGCGGTCGTCATGAGCGGCACGGTCATCGCCGTGCCCGCAGTCATTTCAAGCACGATCACAACCGTCGTGAGAGGTGCCTGCACCACGCCCGCGAAATAGCCGGTCATGCCGATCAGCACGATCGTGGCCGGCGGGACGGTGGGAAATAGCAGGCTCAATTGCTGGCCTATGCCGGCACCGACCGACAAAGACGGCGAGAAGATGCCGCCCGGCAGGCCGCTGACTGTCGAGAGCAGCGTGGCAGCCAGTTTGGCCGGGCCGTACCAGAAGCCGGGATCGGCGGTGCCTTCCAGGAGCCCGCGCGCCTGCTCGTAACCGGTACCGTAGGTAGCCCCGCCGGTGAGCAGGCCCAGCACCGCGACCAGCAGGCCGCACATCGCCGCGAACGCCACCTGGTGGCGCCGGAGGCCGACCAGCCAGGCGCGCCGCTCATCAAGGGCGAACAGGATCACCAGCCGGCTGAACCCGCCGCCCAGCAGGCCGCCGATCAGGCCGCACACCCCGACCGCAAGCCAAGTGGCGGCACCGGCGGGTGCGGCGTTCGACTGTCCGAAATAGGTATAGTCGCCGAGCAGCGCCAGCGACACCAGGCCCGCCACGATTACGCAGGAGAACACCAGCCAGCTGTTGCGCTGCTGGAAGGAGCGGCCGAGTTCCTCGATGGCAAACACGACGCCGGCGATCGGGGTGTTGAAGGCCGCCGCAATTGCCGCGGCACCGCCTGCCAGCAGCAGGCCCTCGTAGCGCCGCCCGCCGGTGCGGCCGAGCTCGTGCATGATCGAGGCACCCACCTGCACGGTCGGGCCCTCGCGCCCGATCGACGCGCCGCTGGCGATGCCTAAGAGGGTCAGGCCGATCTTGCCCAGCGCCAGGCGCAGGGCCAGGAGCTGCTGCCGGCGGGCGGGCGAGTCGATCTGGCGCGCGGCGATCGCCTGGGGGATGCCGCTGCCCTGGGAGCCCTGAAAGAAGCGTTCCGTGACGAAGGCCAGCAGGGCGAAGCCCAGCGGTGCCACGGCCAGCATCACCCAGGGCGACCAGCCGGTCATGACCTGCAGCAACCGGTGGGAGCCGTCCGCGAGCTTCGCGAACACGACCGCCACCACGCCGATCAGCGCGCCCCCGCCCCAGAACACCGCCTGCTGGCGCCATCTGGGCCAAAGGAAGAGTTGCCGGCGCACCCGCCGCCGCCAGCCAGTGAGACCTGTTGCCATGCCTGCCCATCACTCCGCCGCAGAACAGCGACCCGCGACGGATGGCATGCTCGCAGGACGAGGGCGAGCGGCTTCGCGCCGGCCGTGCCCGCCGGTCAGCCCGTGGCGCCGGTCGTGCCTTCCTGCGCGACGCGCAGGTTGTTCACCACGAACTTCACCCCAGGCGTCCCGGTCGCGACCGCCTCGGCCTGCGCGCGCAACTTGGCACTGACCACCGTGCCGGCCAGGGTGACCTGGTCGCCGACCACGTCGATCTGCACCTGCGGCGCGTCCGCATCGAGGCTACGCGCCATCCGGCTGGCGATCTCGTCGCGGATCCGGTCTTCGTCGCTCATGTCGGCCTCATCCTGATGGTTGTGGTTCGGCGTGGAAAACGGCAGCGGGCGGAGTGCGTTCCCCCACTGGCGGCGGCGGTGCACGGATGCAATCATCGACCGCGGACGAGGTCGCCGGACCTGACGGCGGCATAAACAAGCAAGCGACGAGAACAGGGAGGCGCCATGGACCCGCTGGCCACGCGGCCGCTCGGCCGGACCGGCATCCAGCTCAACCAGATGGGGTTCGGCGGTGCACCACTGGGCGACCTGTTCGACCGGCTCAGCGAGGCACAGGCGGAGGCGACGCTGCAGGCGGCCTGGGACGGGGGGATCCGCTACTACGACACGGCGCCATGGTACGGGCGGGGGCAGTCCGAGCATCGCTTCGGCCGGTTCCTCTACCGCCAGCCGCGCGACGGCTTCGTTCTTTCCACCAAGGTCGGCCGGATCCTCAAAGCACCTCGCCACCCCGACCGGTTCGAGAGCGGCTTCTGGGCAGGCGGCCTCCAGTTCGACCATGTGTTCGACTACTCCTACGACGCGATCATGCGTGCCTTCGAGGACAGCCTGCAGCGTCTGGGCATGAACCGGATCGATCTCCTGATCATCCATGACCTGGACTTCCGTCACCACGCCACCGAGCCGAAGGTGGCAGCATATCTCGCACAGCTGGTCACCGGGGGCTTCCGGGCGCTGGAGGAACTGCGCGACGCCGGAATCATCCGGGCCATCGGCGCCGGCATCAACGAGCTGGGGATGATGCCCCGGTTCCTCGACCTGTTCGACCTGGACTTCTTCCTGTGCGCGCTGCGCTACTCGCTGATGGAGCACGACGTCCTGGACAGCGAGTTCCCCTATTGTGCGCGGCGCCAGGTGGGCATCATCGTCGGCGGCGCGTTCTCCTCCGGGATCACCGCGACTGGGCCGGTGCCGGGCGCCAAGTATAACTACGAGGACGCGACGCCTGACGTGCTGGACAAGGTGCGGCGGATCCAGGCGGTCTGCGAGCGGCATGGCGTGCCCCTGCCGGCCGTGGCCCTGCAGTTCCCGCTGGGCCACCCGATCGTCAGCTCGGTCATCCCCGGCGGCATCCGGCCCGAGCACGTCATCCAGAACATCGAGCACATGCAGCGCGCCATCCCGGCCGATCTGTGGGCGGAACTGAAGCAGGAACGACTGATCCGCGCCGATGCGCCGGTGCCGGCAGCGGAAGGACAGCAGCACTCATGACCAGGATCACGCGCGTCGAGCTCACCTCGTTCCGGTTCGAGGTCGAGGGGCTGAGCCTGCCGCGGCACGGAGCGGCAGGGGTAGGCAACCTGATCGCGCTGAAAGGCGGCCGGATGCCGGCAGTGCGCTGGGCGGTGCGCATCTTCTGCGAGGACGGCTCCGAAGGCGCCTATGTCACGCACTGGGTCGGCACCGCCGCCTCGTTCGCCCAGGCGCAGATGCTGGCCCCGCATCTGATCGGCCGCGACCCGGACACGCGCGAGCAGATCTGGGACGACCTGAAGCGCGAGGTGCGCGCCTACGATCATATGGGCCATGGCCCGATCGACATCGCGCTGTGGGACTTGGCGGGCCGGCGCGCCGGCATGTCGGTCGCCCGGATGCTGGGCGGCTGGCGCAAGCACCTGCCGACCTATGCCAGCACCTATCACGGCCAGGACGAGCCGGGCGGCCTCGATTCGCCGGAGGCCTATGCCGAGTACGCGGCCGCCTGCAAGACCAGGGGCTTCGCCGGCTTCAAGATCCATGGCTGGCACGACGGCAACGTCAGGCGGGAGATCCGCACGATCCATGCGGTGCGCGAGGCGGTCGGCGACGGCTTTCCCCTGATGCTGGACCCGGCCTGCCAGTTGCGCACCTGGATGGACGCGCTCCAGGTCGGGCGGGCCTGCGACGAGGCGGGCTTCTTCTGGTTCGAGGATCCCTATCGTGATTCCGGGATCTCGCCGGAGGCCCACAAGCGGCTGCGCGAGAAGCTGCGCACGCCGCTGCTCACCTGCGAGCATGTCCGCGGGATCGAGCTCAAGACCGCGTTCATCATGGCCGGCGGCGGCGACATGATCCACGCCGACCCGGAATACGACATGGGCATCACCGGAGCGATCAAGATCGCCCATGTCTGCGAGGCGCTGGGCCTGGATTTGCAGTACCACGCCTGCGGGCCGGCGCACCGGGCGGTGATGGCGGCGACCCGCAACACCCATTTCTACGAGCTGGCGCTGGTCGGCCCCGGGATGAGGAACGCGGTGCCGCCGGTCTATACCTGCGGCTATTCGGACGACGAGGCGGACCTGCCGGCCGAAGGCGGGATGCCGGTTCCGGACGGCCCGGGGCTGGGTGTCAGCTATGACTGGGCGTTCATCGAGCGGAACAAGGTGGCAGACGCGGTGTTCACTGCGTGAGACCTACGCCGATCCAGGTGCCCGCTCGATGCTGATGGTGGCCGACGACCTGACCGGTGCGGCAGACTGCGCCGTGCAGGGCGTCCGCGAAGGCCTGTCCGGGCTGGTCGCCATGTCGGCGGCGGGCCTGGGCATGCCGGCCGACCTGGTCGCGGTGGACGCGGATACACGCTCGCTCTCGGCCGAAGCCGCGGCTCAGCGGGTCGCGGATCTAGTCGGGGCGGCACCGGCGGGTCGGCGCCTGTTCAAGAAGGTCGACTCGACCCTGCGTGGTCATGTCGGCGTCGAGCTGGCCGCAGCACTGCAGAACTGGCGAGTGGTGCGCCGGATGCGCGCCGTCGCCCTGTTCGCCCCGGCCTTTCCGGCGACCGGCCGCACAATCATCGGCGGCCGGCCGTTCCTGCGCGGCCAGCCGCTGGAAACGACCGAGCTGTGGCGGCGCGAGGGCAGCGGGGCGTCGATCGACCTGCCCGCCATGTTCCAGGCGGCCGGACTCGCCACCGCGGCCGTCACCCTGGCGGAGATCCGCGGGGGGGAACTGCCAGAAGCCCTGGTCCGGCTGGCCGAAAGCGCGGACGTGCTGATCTGCGACACGGAGACCGATGCCGACCTCGCGGCACTGGCGACGGCGTCGCTGACCCTGGGCGATGCCACCATCCATGCCGGCTCGGCCGGGCTGGCCGGCCAGCTCGTCCGCGCGCTGGGCCTGCGGCCCGGGCCGGCTCCTGCGGACGGGCGACGGCCGGTTCCGGCACTGCCGCTCCTGTTCGTGGTCGGTAGCATGTCGAGTGTGTCGCGGCGCCAGGCGGCGCAACTCGGCCAACAGTTGGGCATCTGCTCGCTGCCGGTGCCGCTGCGTGATCTGGTCGCCGGGGGCGAGGCCGCCCTGGCACCCTGGCAGGAGCGACTGCAGGCAGCCCTGGCCCGTGGTGAGGACGTCGTGCTGGTGCCGGAGCCGGACGGCCCAGAGGATCCCGGCCATGCCCTGAAGCTGCGCCGGGCTCTGGCCACGCTGGTGGCGCCGGTGGCAGGCGGCATCGGCGGTCTGTTCCTGACGGGCGGCGAGACCGCGCGGGCCGTGCTGGATGCATGCGGCGTGACCGGGCTCGGCCTGCACCGCGAGGTCGAACCGGGCGTGCCGCTCGCGACCGCCCTCGGCCGCCACGGCTTCGGCGTCGTCACCAAGGCCGGGGCTTTCGGCGACGAGCGGACGATGCTCCATTGCCGCCGGGCATTGCTGGACCTCCGGCAGCCCTCGTCCTCCCCTAGTGCAACGTGTGGATCGGAATTTCCGTCATGAACAGGCCCGTGATCGCGATCACCATGGGCGATGCTGCCGGCATCGGTGCCGAGGTCATCATGAAGAGCCTCGCCCATGCCGAAGTCTACGAGCGCTGCAAGCCGGTGGTGATCGGCGATGCCGGCCGCCTGGAACTGGCAGGGAAGATCGTCGGCAAGGAGCTGAAGGTGCGCTCGCTGACGGCCGAGGAGATCGGGGAGGGCAGCTTCGTGCATGGCACGGTCGACTGCGTCGATCTGAAGCTGATCCCTGTCGACCTGCCGTTCGGCCAGATCTCGCCGATCGCGGGCGACGCGGCGTTCCGGTTCATCGAGACCGCGACCAGGCTGGCCATGGCGCACGAGGTGGACGCGATCTGCACCGCACCGATCAACAAGGAGGCGATGCACGCGGGCGGCCACCGCTATCCCGGGCATACCGAGATCCTGGCCGATCTCACCGGCACCGAGGAGGTGTCGATGATGCTCACGGCTCCCGGGCTCCGGGTCATCCACGTCACCGTCCATGTCGGGCTGATCGACGCGATCAACCGGATCGAGCCGGGCCTGGTCGAGCGGACCATCGCCCGCGGCAAGGCGGTGCTGGAGCGCGCCGGCCTCGAGCGGCAGAAGATCGGGGTGTGCGGGATCAACCCGCATGCAGGCGAGAACGGCCTGTTCGGCTATCGCGAGGAGGAGACCAAGATCGTCCCGGCCGTGGAGGCCTGCCGTGCGCGGGGCTGGGACGTGGAGGGACCACTGCCGGCCGACACCCTGTTCTTCCGCGCCGGTCGCGGCGACTTCGACATGGTGGTGGCGATGTACCACGACCAGGGTCACACCCCGATCAAGGTGCTGGGCATCGATTCGGGCGTGAACATCACCGTGGGGCTGCCGGTGATCCGCACCTCGGTCGACCACGGCACCGCCTTCGACGTGGCCGGCAAGGGCATCGCCGACGAGCGCAGCCTGCTGGAAGCGCTGCGTCAGGCGATCGCGCTGACCGCGGCGTAGTCAGCGTCGCTCACCTGCTCCAGCCAGGCGGTCTCGCCGGCCTCCCCACCCTCCTGGATCGCCAGGTGGACCATGGTCGTGGTCGGCATGGCGCCGTGCCAGTGCTTCTCGCCCGGCGGGATCCACAGCGTGTCGCCCGGGCGGATCAGCACGGCCGGTTCGCCTGCCGTCTGGAACAGGCCGAGGCCGCTCAGCACGTGCAGCGTCTGACCGAGCGGATGGGTATGCCAGGCGGTGCGCGCCCCTGGGGCAAAGCTCACCCGCAGCGCCCGCACCCTGGCCGGTGCCGGCGCCTGGATGATCCGGTCGAGCCAGACCGTGCCGGTGAAATAGTCGGGATTGCCCGGGATGCTCGGCTGGCTGCCGGCGGCGGTCAGTTCCATGCAGTTCTCCCTCATGCCGGCCGGATGCTCAGCTCTCCGAATCGGTCGGATGCCGGGGCAGCCGGTCCTCCGTCTCGAACCATGGCAGCCGGCTCGACACCCAGACGTGCCGGTCGGGCGCCAGCAGGTCGGCCCGGTCGAAGGCGGCGATGGTCAGGTCGAGCCGATCCGGCTCCGCGTCGCTCTGAAAAGCGAGCGGCGAGCCGCACTCACCGCAGAACGCGCGGGTCGCAGCGGGGCTCGAGCGGTAGATGCGGGGCGGGGTGCCGCTCCAGGCGAGCGAGGCGACCGGCACCGTAGCCCATGCGACGACCGGGGCGCCGCCGGCGCGCTGGCACATCCGGCAATGGCAGTAGAGCAGGGCGAGTGGCTGACCGGCGAGCCGGAACCGTACCGACCCGCACAGGCAGCCGCCCTGCCAGCCTTCGGTGCCCGTCGACATCCCCTGTCCGCCGCAGCTTGGCTCCTGGCAAGTTCAAAGGTCAGGAGCAGGCACGGTTCCGAAGGGGACAGGGAAGGCATGGATTGGCACCAGCGGCGCTCAATGCTCGATGGCGCCGGGGCGCTCAGTGCAGGATCTCGTCTTCGCTGCGCTCATGGCCGGGGAAGCCGTCCGGCCGGGACAGCACATCCTGGATCAGTTCGCGCAGCCGCTCCGATTCCAGATCATTGCCGGCCAGAATGTCGGCTAGCTTGGCGACCAGTTCCACGTCCGAGGCCCGCAATGTGACCTCGACCGCTTCCAGCCGATCCCGCGCGGACCACAGTTCAGGTTCCGGCGATTCTCTGCCCATTGTCGTATTCTCCCGCACTGACTCTCGGCCGCCCGTCACCCGATTCATGCATGCGGGCGAGGGGCGGTCAGGCGTCGGAGAATAGCTGGACTGCGTACTATCGGACATGCGCACGATGACGCTGTCCGCCGACGGGCAGGCGTATGTGCCTATGGCGTCTCCAGCCACTCCTTGAAGCTGAGGGTAGGCTTCTTCGGCATGGAGGATTGGATGATGGCGCGCAGGCGCTCCGACGCGCGGTCGTCCGGCGCCAGTGCCCGGGCCACCCGTCGGATCAGTTCGGCGTCCTGCTCACGGACACAAACCTCGACGCGCCGAATGCCGTTGTCCGTCATGCGCCGACGGTGGGTCTGCAGCGAATCTTTCATCGTATGGTTGCCCCGCAATGTTACATAGCTATATTCAGGGTTTAGAAGTAACGTCACCACGAGATTATGTCTCGCTCCTATAATATAGGAGTACCATATCCCGAAAGCAGAAAATGTCGCGCCGGCACGTGCGGTGCCACCACCACACCGCAAGGTTGCAGGGCGGCCTGAAGGAGCGGGGGCAGCGCCGCCCTTACAGAGCGTGGGCCGCCGCCGTCATCTCCTGGCCGAGATAGGCCTCGACCCGGGGGTCGTGGACCAGTTCCGCGAAGCTCCCCTTGCGCTCCGCGCGCCCGCCATGGACCAGCAGGAAGCTCTCGCCGATCTCGTTCAGGATCTCGAGATGGTAGCGCGCGGTCGGGTGCAGGCAAACGAACACCAACTTGCCCTCGGCGCGCAGCCTGCGGAAGAAGGCGAGCATGAAGCCGATATAGCCGTCCTGCGTGTTGAACTGCGGCTCGTCGAACAGGTGCAGGATCGGCTGTCTGGTCGGCGAGCGGTCCAGCATGAAGGAGGGCAGGATGCGGCGGAACGAGCGCACCTGGTAGGACTGGTGGTAATGGATCGCCAGCCGGTCGCGTTCGCCGTAGCGCACCCGGTGAATGTCGGCGCCCGCCACCATCACCTTGCCGGCACTCGGCGTGTTGGACCCGGTGATCATCTCGAACAGGGTCGTCTTGCCGGCGCCGTTCGGCCCGACCACGCCGATGATGGCGCTCTGCTCGAACACGAGGTCGGCCTGGAGCTGGAAGGTCGGCGTGCGGTCGAAGGTGCCCTTGCGGTAGACCTTGCGCACCCCGTCCAGGCGCAGGATCGGCTCCGACATGGCGTCAGGCTCCCAGGAGGCGCTGGCGCAGCGCCCGGTCGTGGCGCAACTCGTCCGCCTCGCCCCGCCAGGCGACCCGGCCGCGATCCAGCACCAGCGCCCGATCGGCCACCGACAGTGCCAGCTCGGCGTTCTGCTCCACCACCACCGAGGCCACGCCCTCGTCGCGCAGGCGGCGGATGGTGGCGAGCACGTCCTCGACGATCTTGGGCGCCAGGCCCTGGCTCGGCTCGTCGAACAGGACCAAGCCTGGCGAGCCCAGCAAGGCCCTGGAGATCGCGACCATCTGCATCTCACCGCCCGACAGGTTCTCCGCATCGCGGTGCATCAGGTGGTCCAGGGCCGAGAAGATCCCGCAGCAGTCCTTGACGGTCCAGGCACGAAAGCGCGTGCGCTTGGCCGCGATCTGCAGGTTCTTGGCGACGCTGAGCGTCGGGCAGAGCCGGCGGTCGTCCGGGACCCAGCCGATCCCGGCCCGGGCGATCCTGTGGGTCGGCCATGCGGTGACATCGGCGCCGTCGAAGCGCACCCGGCCCTTCGAGGGGCGGGTCAGCGCCAGGATCGAGCGCAGCGTCGTGGTCTTGCCGGCCCCGTTGGGGCCCAGCAGCGCCACGACCTCGCCTGGGCGCACGTCGAACGAGACCCCAAACAGGACCTGGGTCTCGCCGTAGAAGGTGTGGATGCCGTCGACCTCGAGGATCATCCGAACCGCCCCAGGTTGGAGCGGCGCACCCAGGGATTGGCCTTCAGCTCGTCGGGGCGACCGCGCGCGATCACCTGGCCCCAGTGGACCACGGAGATGCGGTCGGCCAGGCCGAACAGGAACTCCATGTCGTGCTCGATGGCCACGATGGCGAGCCGGCCCTTCAGGCGGCGCACCATCTCCGCGATCCTGGCGATACCGTCGCTGCCCAGGCCCGAGGTCGGCTCGTCCAGGCATAGCACGCGCGGCTCCTGCGCCAGCGCCACGGCGATCTCGAGGGCGCGGCGCTCGCCATAGGACAGATCGCGCGCCAGCACCTGGGCCTTGCTGCCCAGCCCGACCTCGTCCAGCACGCTGAGCGCCGCGGCGTCGGTCTCCGCATCGCCGATGGCGGCGCGATGGCCATGCAGCGCCTGGGCGCGGAAGGCCGGCCTTGCCAGGGCGACGTTCTCCAGCGCGCTGAACTCGTCGAACAGGGTCATGATCTGGAAGGAGCGCGCCACGCCAAGCGCGGCGATACGGTGCGGCGGCAGTCCGGTGACGTCCTTCCCGTCCACCAGCACCTGGCCGCGGCTGGGCCGCACCCGGCCGGTCAGCACGTTGAAGAAGGTGGTCTTGCCGGCCCCGTTCGGCCCCATGATGCCGTGCAGCTCGCCGGGTGCGACGCTGAAGTTCATCTCCTCCAGCACCACGCGGTCGCCGAAGCGGACATGGACCTGGCGGGCCTCCAGCGCGCTCACGGCGTGCTCCGGGCGGCCGGCTGTGCTTGTGCCGGCTGGCGGGAGAAGCGCCGACGCAGGTCCTGGAAGACCCCTGCGATGCCTTCCGGCTTGAACAGGATCACCGCCACGAACAAGAGGCCGAACCAGAGCATCCAGGTGAGGGTGACCGCCCCCAGCAGGTCGCGCGCGAGCAGGAACACCACGACGCCGATTACCGGGCCCCAGAAGCTGACCAGCCCGCCGCCCACCAGCACCATCATCACGATGTAGCCGGAATAGTGCAGCGCCATGACCTCCGGGAAGGCGCCGCCCTGCGCCATGGCGAACAGGCTGCCGGCAAGGCCGGCGAACGCCGCGGAGGCGATGAAGGCCAGCATCTTGAACAGCACCACTTGGTAGCCGAGATGGGCCGCGCGCAGTTCGCTCTGGCGGATCGCCGACAGCACCCGGCCGAAGGGCGAGTAGGTCAGCCGCCACAGCGCCACCACCGTCACCAGGAACAGGGCCAGCACGAAGAAGTAGAGCGCGGTGTTGCCGGTCAGGTCGAACGACACGATGCCGAAGTCAGCCGGCAGCCGGGCGATCGGCAGGAGACCGTCCTCGCCGCCGGTCACGTTGCGCGCCTTCATGGCGATGAACCAGAACACCTGGCCGAACGCGATGGTGAGGAAGGCGAAATAGATGCCGCGCCGCCTCGCCACGAACCCGGCCACCAGCGCGCCGGCCAGGCTCGCCGCCAGGATGCCGCCCAGGAGGCAGACCCACAGGTTCGCAGCCACATGGAACTGGGTGAGCCCGAAGGCATAGGCGCCGATGCCGAAGAAGGCGCCGTGCCCGAAGGACGGCAGGCCGGCCGTGCCCAGCAGGAGGTTGAAGCCCAGCGCGTAGATCGCCCAGATCAGGATCTCGACGCCGATATACTGGTAGAGCCCGACCTTGGCGATCCAGAGCGGTACGGTGAGCAGCACCAGCGCCACGCCCACCATGGCGGGGGTGATCAGGCGGCCGGCATGGGCGGGGGTCTGCATCAGGGTCAGGCCTCCAGGATGCTCTTCTTGCCGAACAGCCCGCGGGAGCGGAAGGTCACGACCACGATCAGCAGGATGTACATGGAAAGCAGGGACCACTCGGAGGCGTAGGCCGCGGTGAGCCCGATGACCATGCCGACCATCAGACCCGCGATCACCGCCCCCCAGAACGAGCCGACCCCGCCCAGCACGATGATCAGGAAGGCCGGGATCACGGCATCCACGCCCATGTGTGGGCGGATGCCCCAGATGGGCGCCATGATGACGCCGGCTGCTGCCGCCAGCATGGTGCCTATCGCGAACACGGCGATGCGCAGCTTGGCCAGGTCATAGCCCAGCGCGCGGACCATCTCGCTGTCATGGGCGCCCGCCTTGATCACCGCGCCGAACCGCGTCCGCTCGATGAGCAGCCAGGTGAGCAGGATGAACACGGCAGCCGCGAAGGCGGCGAAGAACCGGTAGGTCGACCAGATCAGGTTCAGCGCGATGAAGCCGCCCGAGATCGCGTCCGGGGTCGGCAGGATGTAGTCACGCGTCCCCCAAACCGAGCGGATCACGTCCTCGATCACCATGGCGGCGCCGAAGGTGAGCAGGAGTCCGAACAGCGGGTCCTTGCCGTAGGTGCGGCGCATCCCCTGCTCGATCAGGATGCCGAGCAGCCCAACGATGCAGGGCGCGATCACCAGTGCCAGGACGTAGCGCAGCCCCAAGGGCAGCCCGGCCCACCACTCGCCCACCCCCACCGGCAGCGGCAAGGGCGGGCCCAGCAGCGCGTAGGCTACATAGGCGCCGAGCGCGAAAAGGGAGCCGTGGGCCAGGTTGATCTGCTCCATCACGCCCACGATCAGCATGAAGCCGAGCGCGATCAGCGCGAACAGCAGGCCCAGTGTCAGCCCGTTGATGAGGAAGGGGATCAGGGTGAACATCCGCTCCGCCTACCCACAGCTCCCGCCAAGGATCATTCAGCCATCCACCGTCGGGATCTGCTCGTAGGGGGCGAGCTTGCACAGCTTGCCTTCCTCCGGATCGACCACGTCCTCCGGCTTTGACGCGCTGATAATCTCGTAGAGATCGGTGTCGTCGACCGGGTTCGGGTTGCGGCGGGCCAGGTAGATGGTCTGCTGCAGGTGATGGGTGTCCGGGTTCATCCAGGCATCGTAGTCCTGCATCCGGTCGGCCGCCGGGATCTTGAGCTGCTCCAGCTCCTTGATGATCGCGATGTTGTTGGTCGTGCCGACCCGCTCGATCGCGCGCAACGTCTCGCGCATCGCCATGTAGCCGCAATAGGACACGTTGCCGGGCACCGGGATCGCATCCGCGTCGGCGCGGGCCTGCCAGCGCTTCACGAAGTCGTCCACGCCCGGCAGCTTCAGCTTGTGGTACCAGTTGGTGCCGAAGATGCCGATGATGCTGTCCGGTGCGGCCCAGACGTCCGGCCAGTCCTGCTGGCTCTGGACCCAGGCCGCCTGCTTGTCGAGGCCCAGCTCGGCCACCTGCGCGCGCAGGATCTTGCCGTCGTCACCGCCGACCGCCGGGGCCACCACTTCCGGTGCCATCTGCTGGATGTTGAGCAGGTAGGAGGTGAAGTCGCGGGTGTTCTGCGGGATCAGCAGGTTGTCGATGATCTCGCCGCCGGCTTCCTCCACCAGCTTGCGGGTCGCGTCCGAGGTCTCGTGGCCCCAGACATAGTCGTTGGTGAGCAGGAGCCACTTCTTGCCGACCCGCTCCACCGCCGCCTTCACCGAGGACATGGTGAAGTTGGTGCCGTTCCCGTCCCAGACGAACTTCACCCGCGAGCAGTTCTCGCCGGCCTCGGTGGGGGCGGAGGAGTTCGAGTTCAGGTAGATGGTGCCGTATTTCTCGGCCACCTGGGTGATCGCATTGGCCACGCCGGAATGGATGGCGCCAATCAGGATCGAGCAGTCCTCGCGGGTGATGAACCGCTCGGCGACACGGCTGGCGGTGGCCGGGTTCGTCTCGGTGTCGGCCGTGATCCACTCGATCTTGCGCCCGAGCACGCCACCGTTCGCGTTGAACTCGTCGATGCACATGGTGATGCCGCGCAGCTCGTCGCGGCCGGACGCACCATACATGCCGCTGGCATCGCAGGTCAGCCCGATCTTGATGGGCTTGCCTTCCTGCGCATAGGCGCGGTTGTGCTTCCACGGCCCGTAGATGGTGCCGAATCCTGCGGCGGCACCCGCCAGCATAGTGCCACCCTTAACCAGGCCGCGCCTGGTGATCCTGTCGGTCATCGTGCTTTGCTCCCCGATCATGGCGGTCGGCCCCGTCTGTCGCGGGGCCTGGTCGGCCGCTCAGAACTCGACGCGATCCCCACCCTTGAGCTCCAGGATCTCGCGCGCCTCGGCAGGGCTGGCGATCTGCATGCCCAGCCCCTCGATGATCTGGCGGGCGCGGCGCACCTGGGCGGCATTGCTTTCCGCGAGCTTGCCCGGGCCGTCCCACAGCGAGTCCTCCAGACCCACCCGGACATTGCCGCCCATCGCCGCCGCCTGGGCCGCAATCCGCATCTGGTGGCGGCCCGCCCCCAGCACCGACCAGCGATACTGGTTGCCGAACAGCCGGTCGGCGGTGCGCTTCATGTGCGCCACGTCCTCCGGATGGGTGCCGATCCCGCCCAGGATACCGAACACCGTCTGGATGAACAGAGGCGGCTTCACCAAGCCCTGCTCGAGGAAGTAGGCCAGGTTGTAGAGATGCGCCGTATCGTAGCACTCGAACTCGAATCGCGTGTCGTTGCCGGCACACATCCTCAGGATGTACTCGATATCGGCGAAGCTGTTCTTGAAGATGTTGTCCTTGGTCTTCTCGATGTACGGGCGCTCCCAGGCGTGCTTGAACTCCTTGAAGCGGTTGAGCATCGGGAAGGTGGCGAAGTTCATCGAGCCCATGTTGAGCGAGGCGACCTCGGGCTTGAACACCGCCGTGGGCTTGGCCCGCTCCTCCACGGTCATGCCGATGCCGCCGCCGGTGGTGAGGTTGACCACGCAGTCGGAGCGCTGCTTGATGATCGGCAGGAAGCGCCCGAATGCTTCCGGGGTCTGCACCGGCATGCCGTTCTCAGGGTCGCGCGCATGCAGATGGATGATCGCGGCACCCGCCTCGGCGGCGCCCACCGCGGCATCGGCGATCTCCTCCGGGGTCACCGGCAGGTGGGGCGACATGGACGGGGTATGGATGGCGCCGGTCACCGCACAGGTGATGATGACTTTATCGCGTGCCGCCATGAGTGAGCGCTCCTGCCGGGAAAGGGACGGCCTAGTCGCCTGTCTCGGTGGCCAGTGGGCCTGTGGCATCGCTGCCTGGCATGGCGCCGGAACAGCGGCCAATCCGCGCCCGGCTTCCACCTGAACATCCCTGGTCCACGGCTGTTCTTGTGATCCGTGATCACAGTTGCGTACGGCAGGTTTTCCAGCTTGTCTAGCAGCCATTCGCACCGATGCAGGACGATCTGGCGGACAGCAGAACCACGCCAGCAGTTTTGTGATCACGGATCACCATCAGTGACTAAATTGTTCAACATGCAGGAGCTCCTCCCGGTGGACCGGGATACGCTGGGTGACCGGGCCTACCGGCGGCTGCGCGAGCTCCTGATGTCCGGCCGCTTGGCACCCGGCGAGCGCCTGTCGCTCCGCTCGGCCGCCGAGGCGCTGGGCGTGTCGATCATGCCGGTCCGCGCCGCGGTGAGCCGGCTGGTCGCCGACCATGCGCTGGAGGTGACGCCCAGCCGGGCGATCCGGGTGCCGCTCACCGGCGTGGCGCAGTTCCGGGAGCTGACCGCGATCCGGATCGAGGTCGAGGGCTTCGCCGCGGAGCGCGCCGCGTCGGCCCGGACCGCTGCCGACCTGGAGGCGATGGCGGTGGCCGAAGCCGGCTTTCGCATGGAAAGCCTCGCCAGCAGCCCCGACCTCGCCCGGGCGGTCCAGCTCAACATGAACTTCCACTTCGCGCTGTACCGGAGCTCCGGCATGCCGATGCTGGTCGAGCTGATCGAGCAGCTCTGGCTCCGGGTCGGGCCCATCATCAACCTGGAGACCCGCGGCAAGCCGGACCGGCTGGTGGAAGGCGGCGCCTATCGCCGCCACGCCCAGGCGCTGGAAGCGATCCACCGTGGCCAGGGTGCCGCCGCCAGGGAAGCGATCGCCGCCGACATCAGGGGGGCGGCCGAGTTCATCATCGCCCGGGGCGACATCCTGACCGGCTGACGGTGCGCCCGATGCCGGCATCGCGCCGGAGCTGCGGCTGCCAGAAATAAAAAAAGCGCCGGCATCAATGGAAGGCACACTTACTAACCCCCGCAGTGCGTCAGGCGGCCTGCTGAGCGGAGGGCAAGGCGAGCGCCTCGCCCGTCACATCGATCGCCACCTTGCCGCGCAGGCCCCGCGCGGTGCCGTTCTCCAGAAGGTCGTGCGCCTCTCCCATCCGCGCGAGCGGTAGCGTCGCCCCGATCAGGGGCTTCACCAGCCCGCGCTCGACGAGACGTGTGAGCCCATCGAGCTTGCCTCGGTTCTGGCGGGTGAACACGAAGTGGTACGCAGCGTTCTTCCCCCAGGCCTCGACGAGGTTCTGCGGCTGGGCGATGTCGACGAGACTGACGACACGCCCGAAGGCAGCAAGCGTCAGGGGACTCCTGGTGAGCGTGTCACCGCCAATGGTGTCGAAGACGACGTTGACGCCCTCTCCTCCGGTCAGCCGGGAGACACCTTCCACGTAGTCCTCAGCGGTGAAGTCGATCGCGTCGTCGGCCCCGAGCGAGCGCACGAAGTCGTGGTCGCCGGCGCGCGCCGTCGTGATCACCCGCGCGCCGATCGCCTTGGCGACCTGGACCGCGATCGTACCCACACCGCCGGCCCCACCGTGGATGAGAACCGTCTCGCCGACGCTCAACTGCGCGCGTTGGACGAACGCCTCCCAGACCGTGCCGCCGACGAGCGTCAGGCTCGCGGCCTCGAGGTGGGTGAGGTTTAGGGGCTTGCGGCCGACGAGTTCGACGTCGGCAACATGCTGCTCGGCGTACGAGCCGGCACCACCGAAGATCTTTGGCGTGTAGTAAACCTCGTCGCCCGCGGCGAACTCGTCGACCTCGGATCCGACCTCCTCGACGACACCCGAGATGTCATGGCCGATAATGGCGGGCAGCGGCACGTAGTCCGTGTAGTCGCCGCGGCGGATCTGGTAATCGAGCGGATTGACGGCAGTGGCGTGCACACGCACCCGCACCTGGCGTGAACTGACCTCCGGCACCGGCACCTCGCGCAGCTCGAACGCATCCGGACCTCCGAAGCGGGTGAGGACGACTGCCTTCATGGTCTTGGCCATACAGATCTCCTTTCGGGTTCCAGCGGCATAGGCGGGCTCGATGACCCGTGGTGACTTGCCCGAGGCCAGGCCGGCTGATTGGCAGACCGACCCGTTGCCCGTCTCTGTACCTAACTGACTTCTCGTGATTGCCGTTGGTAGCGGCTCAGCTCTAGGATCAGTTTCAAGGAGCCGTTGAAAGTGATGCGATGAACATCGACGACTTGCATTTGTTCGTGCGCATCGCTCGGCTTCGGAGCATCAGCTCTGCTGCCCGCGATCTGGGCTTCACTCCGGCAGGCGCGAGCGCCAGACTGGCGGCGCTCGAGAGAAAGCTCGGGGCCAGGCTTCTGCACCGAACGACGCGGCAGGCGACCTTGACCGAGGACGGCCTCGCCTTCCTGCCGCATGCAGAGCAGGTCGTGCTCGCAGCGGAATGCGCCCGAGCGGCGCTCGGGCGGGAGCAAGCCGCGCCGCGCGGCACCCTGCGGGTAGCGGCTCCGGCTTCGTTTGCGCGCATGCATATCGTGCCGGGTCTGCCCGACTTCTGCGGCCATTATCCTGATTTGGCCTTAGACTTTCGCATCTCCGACAGCATTGTCGATCTCGTCGAAGGCGCCTTCGATGTAGCGGTTCGCTATGCCGAGCTCAGCGATTCGACCTTCGTCGCGCGGCGGCTCGCTCCAGATCAACGGGTGCTGGTTGCATCGCCCGAGTACATCGAGCGGCGCGGGCGGCCGAACACGCCTGACGACCTTGCCGACCATGCCTGCCTCGTCGTCGGTACGCTCGATCTCTGGACGTTTCGGGGGATGGGTGGGGAGCTAATCGAGCGGCGTATCACGCCGCACCTTCGGATCAACGACGGAGCTGCCGTGCGCGACGCGGCCTGTGCGGGGCTAGGAATCGCTCTGATGGCGACTTGGTGCGCCGCGGACGAGCTTAGATCTGGTGCCCTCGTACCAGCTCTTCCCGAGTACACCCTCGTCTCGACACAGACACTTTGGGCACTCTACCCAAGTTCGCGCGAGCTGGCGCCGAAGGTGAGGGTCTTCATCGACTGGCTCACCGAGCGATTTGGGCAACAACCATACTGGGATAGAGGCCTGGACAAATTCTTGGGAAGCAGTTGATGACCCCGCTACTGAGCCGCCCCTGCGGGAAATATGTAAGGGTTCCGACCGCTTTCTCGCCCGTGCTGTAACTGCCTTCCGCTATTCCGACAACTTGGTGTGCCTAACAGAACCATCGTTGGGCGAACTTGAGGCAGATCAGGCTGGCGGCGAGCAGGTGGAAGCCGG
>NZ_WUJP01000526.1 GCF_009806515.1 Geminicoccus flavidas
GGCCGCCCAGTCGCTGTGGGCATCGACGCCAAGGCGCGTCATCAGCTCCGTCCAGACCGCCAGCGGCGGCCCGAGCCCGGCCGCGACCGCCGCGACATTGGCCGCGGCACCGCCCAGCGTCTCCTCGATCACGCGCGCCTGGGCCCGCTCGTCGGCACGGGGCAGCACCTCCAGCCGTGCCGTCAGGTCGGCGCACAGATAGCCGACCGTGGTCAGGCGCGGCATGCCGGGCGGCGGTGCCGGAGGGCCGCGCCGACGCCGGCTGTTCAGCACCCGCCCTGCCTGGTCCGGCGCATAGCCGAGCCGCTCGATCGCCGCCTCGATCGCGGTGCGGGTCGAGGCGGCGACCGGTCTGGCGCCCGTTAGCACGTTGCTGACCGTGCCGATCGAGACGCCGGCCGCCATCGCGACATCGCGGATGGTGGCGCGGCGGCTCACGGCCGCAGCCTCCGGAGCTCGGCGGAGTCGGGAAAGGCGCGCAGCGTGCCCTGCCGGCCGACCTTCAGGCTTGCGGCAGCCACGCCCCAGCGCAGTGCCGAGAGCGGCGTCATGCCCAGGCACAAGCCTGCAGCCAGCACGCCCGCCAGCACGTCGCCCGCCCCGGTCGTGTCGACCGCCCGGACCACCGGGGCGGCGACCTCGTCCTGACGCCCCTGGCGATCCCGCAGCACCGCGCCGTCGGCACCGCACGTGACCACCACCGCACCGGCCGGCCCCAGGTCGAGCATGGCCGCCTCGGGCTCGTTGACCAGCACGAGGTCGACACCCGCCAGGAGCGGCGCCCAGTCGAACCAGAGCGGCGACGGGTTGACGAGTGTCCTGGCACCCCGCTGCCGTGCTGTGGCGAGTGCTGCCCTGGTGGCATCGGCCGGCAGGTTGCCCTGGACCAGGAGGAAGTCGCCCGGCGCCAGGCCAGCGCAGGCCGCCCCGGCCGCCGCGGCATCGACGCCGCGCGCCTGACCCGCCGTGGTCACAATCATGTTCTGCCCGTCGGCGCCGACCAGCACGAGCGAGCGGTCGGTGGGTGCATCGACGCTCCGCAGAACCTCTACCGCTAGGCCCTCCGCGGCCAGCGCTGCCCGGATCCGCTGGCCCTCGGCATCGGCGCCAAGGGCCGTGGCGAGCCGCACCGGCACGCCGCAGCGTCGTGCCGCCACCGCCTGGTTCACGCCTTTGCCGCCGACATCACCCGTCTGGCCGTCGGCCAGGAGCGTTTCCCCCGGCAGCGGCAGCCGGGGCAAGCGGAGTGCCAGGTCCAGTGCGGCATTGCCCAGGACCAGGAGCCGCGTCATCGGTGCCTGGCCGCCTCGGCCATCAGCGCCCGCACGCGGTCGACCTCCACCTCGTTCCACCACACACCGTCGCGCTTGAGCGAGCTCGCCACGATGGCACCGCTGGCATGGCGCAGGATGTTGCCGATATTGGCGATCGTGGCGCCCGAGCCGGTGAGCACCGGCAAGCTGGTGGCACCCCGGATCTCGGCGATCTCCGACTTGGCAGCGGCATCGCCGGTACGCTGGCCGGTGGCGATCACCACGTCCGCCCCCGACCATTCCAGGTCGCGGGTGAGCTCCGCCACCGAGCGGTCGGCGGTAATCGCGTGGGCGCCGTGCTTGACGTGGCTGTCGGCGAAGATCCGAATGCCGGTGGCGGACAGGGCCTTGCGGTAGCGCAATGCCGCCGCCGCCGGGCCCTCGATGATCCCCTCGTTGGCAACATAGGCGTTGGCCCACTGGTTGACGCGCACGAAGGCCGCACCGCTGGCCACCGCCACCGCCAGCGCCACCTCGGCGGCATTGGCCAGGACGTTGATCCCGGTCGGCAGGCCGGCGGTATGGATCACCCGTTCGGTGGCGACCGCCATGCAGGCCGCCGTTTCCGGCCCGATCCGGTCCGGCTTGAGAAAGGGGATGTCGCCGTGGTTCTCGACGATCAGCCCGTCCACGCCGCCCTCGGCATAGGCTTGTGCGTCGCGTACCGCCCGCTCGTAGACGGCACTCACCGGCTCGCCATCATGCTCGGGCGCGCCCGGCAGCGGCAGGAGATGCACGACGCCGATCACCACCCCGCCCTGGCGGCCGAACAGGTCCTTCAGGGCATGGGCACGCGGCCGGACGACGGGAGTGCTGGACATGGGCAGGCCTGAATTGAAACGGTTCATGCAGACGCATCTCCTAGCATCGTGCGACCGTGGCGTCCTGCGACTTGGACGACCCGGTGAATGGGCCTAGCGTGCTGGCGTGGCATGGTCCCGCCGCGAAGGTCCGCATGCGCCCGATCCTCCCCCTCTTCCCCTGCTTGGCCGTGCTCCTGGTGCCGCTTGCCGGCGCCGAGGCTGAGGTGGTGCTCGACGGCTCGGTCGGCAGCCGCGGCCGGCTCACCCTGAACGGCCAGGAGGTGCGCATCACCCCCGACATGGGTGCCACCCGCGGCGGCAACCTGTTCCACAGCTTCGAGAAGTTCGGCGTACCCAAGGGCGATATGGTGAGGTTCGAGGGGCCGACCGGCCTGAACAACGTGATCAGCCGGGTGACCGGACCGGACGTCTCGCAGATCCACGGGACCTTGCGGTCCGCGGTGCCGGATGCCGCATTCTGGCTGCTCAATCCCAACGGACTGGTGGTCGGCAAGGACGCCACCATCGACGTTCCTGGCGCGCTGCACCTGTCGACGGCCGACGAACTGCGCTTGGAGGACGGCGGCAAGTTCAGCGCCCGAGACGTGGCGGGCAGCACGCTCACGGCAGCAGATCCACGGTCCTTCGGATTTCTCGGCGGGCCGATCGGCAAGCTGTCGGTGGAGGCATCCAGTCTTGCCAGTCCCGCCGAACGGTTCCTCGGCAAGGTCTCCCTGACCGGCGGCGCGGTGTCGGTCAGAGGCACGACGATCAATGCCGTCGGCCAGCTGCTGGTCGCGGCACAGGAAGGCGCGGGTGAGGTGCCGCTGGATGCCCCGACTGCCACGGCGCGCGATGGCTCCATCACGCTCAGCGGCGTGCAGATCATTGCTGCACTGCTGTCCGCAGGATCGAACGTCCGGATCGAGGGCGGCGAGCTCGTTCTTGATCGGGGTAACCTGCTTGCTGTCTCGCTTCTTCCGGCTGGCGATCCGGCAGCTGAAACCATGGGCATGGAAGTGGCGGGAGAAACGATCACCATCCGGGGAAGCAGTGAACTTGGCCTGCTCGGGACAAGTGCTGCCGGCGCGGGTGGCTCACCCTATCTGAAGGTCGTGGCCAACGAGCTGACGGTCGACGGCGGGGGCATGATCAGCACCCCGACCATCGGCGGTGCCGCTGGCGACGTGACGGTCGTGGCCGACCGCATCCTCCTCACCAACGGGGCGCAGGTCGGCAGCCCTTCCGTCGAGGGCCCCGGCACCGGCGGAGCGAGCGGCCTCACCAGCATCACGGCGCGCGACCAGCTGACCATGACCGATGGCGCCAGCGTCACGAGCATCACGTCGACCGACATGGATGCCGGCAACGTCGTCCTCAACGTCGGCGATCTGGTCATGACGGATGCCGGTATTGCAACCTTCAACTTCACGGGAAACGGGGCGGCCGGATCGGTCGTCATTCAGGCGGACGGGCAGGTGAGGATCACCGGCGATTCCCGGCTCAACTCCCTCACCTCGAACACCAAGAACGGCGGCGACATCGACGTCCGTGCCAGGAGCGTCACCCTGGATCAGGGAGCCAGGGTGGTCACCTCGACGCTGGCCGAGGGCAATTCGGGCTTCGTCACCATTGCCGCCGACAGTGTGAGCATGGACCGAGGCGCGCAGCTGCTCACTTCGTCGATCGGCAGCGGTGACGCCGGCTCAGTCCAAATCGACGCCAAGCGACTGACGCTCGGTACCGGCACATTGATCGAAGCACAGAACACCGGCAGCACCGGGGGTGCCGGCTCTATCGTCATTCGTGCGGACGATCAGGCGTTCACCGATGGCGCAGTGATACGGACGCTCACGACGAATGCCAGAAGCGGCGGAAACATCGCGGTCACGGGAAAGAACGTCGCCGTTGGAGGTGCCGGATTGGTTACCTCGACGACAGGCGCCGGCAATGCCGGCAGCCTGACGATCTCCGCCGACAGCATCAGGCTCGACCAGGAAGGCATCTTGCTCGCGATCACGTCGGGCAGCGGGAACGCCGGCTCCGTGCAGCTCAACGCCCGCGAGATCACACTCGACAGCGGCGCGCGGATCGACACGGAGAATATCGGCGGCGATGGCGCTGCCGGTTCGGTCGACATCCGGGCAGGCGACCAAGTCACGATCTCTGGTGGTGCATTGGTCAATTCCATCACCACCAACGGTCGAAACGGCGGCAACATCACGATCGTAGCGGGCCGCCTCGTGCTGGATCAGGGGGCTGTCCTGATCACGTCGACGGCAGGCAGTGGTGATGCAGGTTCCGTCGAGATCAGCGCCAGCGACGTTGAAGTGGCCAATGGCGCCCGCATCGATGCCGAATCGATTGGAAGCGGCAACGCCGGTTCGATCCTGGTACGGGCGGCAAACGAGGTTCGGCTGGATGAGGGAGTAATCTCCACCGGCTCGCTCGGCTCGTCCGGCGGCCAGATCAGCATCGAAGCCGGTCAGCGCCTCATACTGGAGAACGAGGCCGCAATCCTGACCGCGATCCTCGGCGGGCAGGAAGGTGAGCAAGCAGGTGCGATCATCATCGGCGGTACCGGAGATAGCCGTACCAACGCCGTGGTCCTCGACGCCACCTCCGGCATCGCCGCCAGCGCCCCCAACGTGGGTGACGGCGGCACGATCCGGATCGCCACGGAGGGCCTGATCGCCCGGCCCGGCCAGATCGACGCCTCGGCGCGGCAGGGTAATGCCGGCACGGTCGCCACCACCTCGCCGCAGACCGACATCGTCTCCAGCTTTGCCGGACTGGATGCCCAGGTAGCACCGGCCGACCGGCTGCTCGCGACCTCCTGCGATGCCCGCGAGGTGGCTTCCAGCCTGGTAGTGGGCGCGGTGCGGGGCGGCGAGGATGCGTTCGACCCGCGGCGGCCGCTGGGCAGCAAGGCCCAGGCG
>NZ_WUJP01000527.1 GCF_009806515.1 Geminicoccus flavidas
CGCGCTGAGGCCGCCGGCTTCGGCCGGGCCGATCAGGTTGATCATCGCCGGAGACGGGCTAGGTTTAACCTGCACTGGACATCCAGAGGGGTTCCCGTGCGACCGCGCCCGACATTCCGGGCCTTGGCCTGCCTGTTCACGCTCCTGGCACCGCTCGCCGGCGCACAGGCGGAGGTGGTGCTGGACGGCACGGTCGGCAGCCGCGGCAAGCTCACCCTGAACGGCCGGGACGTGCGCATCACGCCGGACATGGGGTCTACCCGCGGCAGCAACCTGTTCCACAGCTTCGAGAAGTTCGGCGTGCCCAGCGGCGATGCCGTGACCTTCGAAGGACCGGCCGATGCTGCCAACATCATCGGCAGGGTGACCGGGCCGGATGGCTCGCAGATCCACGGCACCCTGCGCTCGACCGCGGTCGGTGCTGGCCTGTGGCTGCTCAATCCCAACGGCATCGTGGTCGGCAAGGGTGCCGCGATCGACGTGCCGGGCTCGCTGCACCTGTCGACCGCCGACGAGCTGCGCTTCGAGGACGGCGCGAAGTTCAGCGCCCGGGACATCCAGGGCAGCCGACTCACCGCGGCGGCGCCAGAAGCCTTTGGCTTCCTCGGCGGGCCGATTGGCGAGCTGAAGGTGGAGGCGCCGGAACTCGACCGGGGCAACATTGGCTTCGTGACGACTACCTCCCTCACCGGAGGGTCGGTCAGCATCGACGGGACGTTGCTGATCACGGATGGTCCGCTGCTAATCGCTGGGCAGGCTGGGCCGGGCGAGGTCCGGCTGGATCAGGCCCATGCCGTTGCCCGGGACGGGAATGTCCGCATCAAGGGTGGTGCTGATCTCGTCGCCTGGTTGTTCTTCCCGGAGGAACTGCTTCGGGTGGAGGGAGGCAACGTCACGATCCAGGCAGCCAACCTGACTGCCTTCTCCTTCAGCAACATCGGCCAAACTACCGCCCCGGCAATCGCAATCGCTGGACGATCCGTACAGGTCGACGGCGGCGGCGATCTGTCCTTCGGCCAGATCTTCACCCAAGCAGTCGGCACGGACCGGGCGCCGTCGATCATCATCTCCGCCGACGACATCCTCCTGCAACGTGCTGCCGTCTATAGTCTGGTGTCGGAAACGGGCCCTTCCGGCGGGGTCGTCCTCAAGGGCGAACGCATCACCCTGGCCGATGGAACCGTGGCCGGCAGCCCCTCGTCCGGAACCGGCACGCCCGGGAAGGGTGGGCGCACCTTCATCGTCGCCGATGACCGTCTCGTGCTGCGCCGCGGCGCCCAGATCCTGAGCTTCACCGAAGGGCTGGCCGATGCCGGCGATATCGTGCTGAGAGTGGGGGCGCTCGATGTCACCGACGGCTCGATCGCGACCAGCAGCAACGCTGGAACGGGACGTGCCGGACAGGTCGACATCGTGGCCAGGGGCAAGGCCTCGATCGGCGGCTCATCCACACTGGCTGCATTCACCATCACCCAGGCGCCTGGCGGCAGCATCCGGATCGTTGCCGACGAGGTGGACCTTTCGGGGACGACCCGGGTCACGACCTCCACCGAAGCGTCCGGCAATGCCGGCAATATCTCGATCAGTGGCGACAAGGTCTCGCTCCGCGACGCTACGATTGTGGATTCCACCTCCCGTGGCGGCACGGGATCGGC
>NZ_WUJP01000528.1 GCF_009806515.1 Geminicoccus flavidas
CGGCGAGATCACCGTCGCCTCCACAACCCAGACCCGCCTGGATGGCGGGACTGTATCGACCGTTGCCGATCCCGGTTCGGGCGGGCGCATCCTCCTCCTGGTGGGCGACCGGCTGATCCTGGAGAACGGGGGAGCGATCGGCAGCCGGATCGAAGGGGGCGTGGAAGGCGCGCAGGCAGGCTCGGTCGCCATCCAGGGCATCGACGGAGGCGATGGCGGCCCGGTCGTACTGGACGCCAGTTCGTTCATCGTCGCCGACGCCCCGAATGTCGGTGACGGCGGCACGATCCGGATCGCCACGGAGGGCCTGATCGCTCGGCCCGGCCAGATCGATGCCTCGGCGCGGCAGGGTAATGCCGGCACGGTCGCCACCACCTCGCCGCAGACCGACATCGTGTCGAGCTTTGCGGGACTGGAAGCCCAGGTAGCACCGGCCGACCGGCTGCTCGCGACCTCCTGCGATGCCCGCGAGGTGGCTTCCAGCCTAGTGGTGGGCGCGGTGCGGGGCGGCGAGGATGCGTTCGACCCGCGGCGGCCGCTGGGCAGCAAGGCCCAGGCG
>NZ_WUJP01000529.1 GCF_009806515.1 Geminicoccus flavidas
TGCGCTAGGCGGCCTGGTTCAGCAGCCAGTCGGCCGGGCGCGGCAGGTCGACGTCCTCCAGGAGCGCCACGCGCAGCGCGCGATCGGCCATGGCGAAGGCGTCTACCCAGTAGCCGGCGGCGGCCGCGGCCCGCGCATCGGTGAACGGGCCGTGTGGGACGAAGCGCAGCGTGCCGCGCGCTGAGACGTCGGCGGTGCGCACCGTGGGATCGGGCACCAGCGTCAGGGCGAACACATAGTCCTGCCCCTCCGCCAGCCGCACGTCGGCGTCCTTCAGGGAGAGGGCATGGATGCCGGCCGCCGCACCGCGCTTTTGCACCTGATGCAGCAGCGGCTCGGTGCTGCCGACCGGGGTGAGGGTCAGCTCGACGCGCAGGCCGTAATCGGCCGAGAGGTACCAGAACAGGTCGGGTTCGGCGGTGGCCGAGAGTGCTGGCTCCTCGCTGAGCAGGACCTCGGGCTGCGCCTTGCCGCGGCCGGAGCGGGTGCCGCCCTGGACCCGGGTCTTGGGGGCGCCGAAGCGCTTGAGCAGGTTGGCATCGGCACCTCGGGCCGGCAACGCGCCCAGCGTGATCAGCCCCAGGGCCCCGAACAGGATCTGCCGACGGCCAAGCATCGCTTCACACTCCCAGCGGATCCCGGATCTCGTCCGTGACCCGGAAGACAGGTACCGGCTGCGCCTTGCCCTTCAGGGTCAGGCTGCCGACCGGACGTGCGTGGCAGCGCCCGTCCAGGTGGTGCAAGGTAGTTGCCGAGATCAGGATGCGGCAGTGATCTCCGTCACCGTCGGCACCCGGGC
>NZ_WUJP01000530.1 GCF_009806515.1 Geminicoccus flavidas
CGGCCCAGCTCTCCAGCCGCGCCGCCGTGTTCACCGTGTCGCCCAGGATGGTGTACTGCAGCCGCGCCCGGCCGCCGATCGCACCCGCCACCAGGGGGCCGGTATGGATCCCGATCCGGATCGCGATGCCCGGCCGCCCGCTCTTTACAAGCGTGCTGGACAGTTCGGGCAACCGGCGGCGGATCTTCAGGGCGGCTGCCACCGCCGCCTTGGCGTCCGCCGCCTCGCCGGCCGCATCGGTGCGCGGCACCGGCACGCCGAACGCCGCCATCATGCCGTCGCCCATGAAGTCGGCGACGATCCCGCCTTCCTCGGCGATGCAGTCCGCCATCAGAGTATGAAAGGCTTCGAGCCAATCCAGCAGCTCGGCAGGCGTCATCCGCTCGGAGACGCTGGTGAACCCGCGCACGTCGGAGAACAGTACGGTCGCGACCATGGTCTGCGGCACCGGCCGGCCCTCCTTGAGCAGCCGGTCGCGGCCGGCCCAGAGCGTGTCGGCCACGCTCGGTGGCAGGTAGGTGCGGAACAGGCCGGCCAGCCGGGCGCGCTGGCGCCGCTCCCGCCAGGCGACCAGCACGAAGCTCAGCCCCGCCGCCCCGAGCCAGCCGAGCAAGGGCGGCACCCAGGCGAGCCAGATTCCCTGCACGAACCCGGAGAGTGCGACCGCCGGCCAGGCCAGAGCGCCCAGGAGCAAAGCCGGCAGGCTCAGCGCCGGGGCGGCGATCAGCCCGCCGGCAGCGGCACCCAGCAGGCAGGCGAGCCCGGTTGTGAGCAGCCAAGCCCAGGGGGGAGCCGGGCGGAGCGGCGGCACCTGCCCGCGCGCCTCCAGCAGAAGCTGGGCGGTGAACTGGGCATGGGCTTCCACGCCGAACAGGGAGCGGCCGGGCAGCGCCGTTTCCGTGGCCCGGTCCAGGAGTGGGCTGGTGACGATGTCGCCGACGCTGCGCGCGGTGCTCCCGACCAGCACCACC
>NZ_WUJP01000531.1 GCF_009806515.1 Geminicoccus flavidas
CCGCCGGCCGATCGGCAGCACCTCCTCGGGTACCGCGCCGTCCGCGGCCAGCGCCTCGTCAGCGGTCGCGAGCTGGGCCAGCCGTGCCGCAAGCGACCAGATGCCGAGCACCGGCTCGGCCACCTCTGGATCGGGAAACACATCGCCCAGGATGCCGCGCCGCACCACGTCGTCCGGGTCCGGCACCAGGTTGGGCGACACCAGCCGGCCCATCTCCGGCGAGGCCAGGCTGGTCAGGCGCGGCGGCAGCTCTTTGGCGAAGGTGTCGAGCACGAGCGCCAGGTTCGGCGTGCGCTCCATCAGCGCCACCAGCCGGTCGGTGTCGGCCGGATCGGCCGCTTGGCCCAGCGGGCCCACCGGCATGTCGCCGCGAAAGAAGTCCAGGCCGATCGCGGCCGGCTCCGCCGCGGCCAGGATCTCGATGATCCGGGCGACGGTGGCATCGGGGAGCGGCCAGCCGAGCTCGGCCTTGGCCTGGTCGTCGACGCCCACCACCACCACGCCCGGGTCCGGCCGCTCCGCGACCTGGCGTGCCAGCGTCACGATCGCGTCGTGGCCGACCAGCTCCGCCGGGCGCAGGGCGCCCGCCATACGCAGCGCCACGACCGCCGCCATCACCAGGAGGGCGATCGCCAGCAGCAGGACGAGCGGGCCGATCTCGATCCCCTGGCCACGTCCGGGGCGCACGCGCTGCATCCTGGTATCCACGCCTCCATCCCGTCTGGCTCTAGCGCCACGACCGGGCGGCTGCGAGCAACTTCCGGCAACGATCCGCTGGCAATGGCAGAAGGCTTCGCTAAGGCTCAAGCGGGCATGGATTGGGGAGAATGGCGGTTGGGGCTATCCCGTGCGTGCGGCATCCATGCCTGGATGCTGGGCTGCTGCCTGCTGCTGGGCTTGTTGCTGGCAGCGGTTGCCACGCCTGCGCGCGCACAGACCGGCCCTGCTTTTCCCGTGGACCGGATCGAGCTGCGCTTCTCGTCGGCCGATGTGGTTCCGCCGATCGACCGGGCCGGGCTGGCCGACCTGCTGGCGGACTATGAAGGCCGCAGCCTCACCACCGGCGAGCTGGTCGACCTGCGCGACGCCATCACCGCCCGCTATGTCGAGCGCGGCTATGTCAATTCGGGTGCGGTGATCGCCGACCAGGACCTGCGCGACCGCGTGCTCGACATCGACATCGTGCTGGGCAGGCTCGGCGCGATCGACGTGCAGGGCGCCTCCGGGCTGGACCCCGCCTATGTCGCCGACCGGCTGCGGCTTGCCGCCGGCACGCCGTTCAACCTGGAGACCCTGCGGGCGCGCCTCCAGATCCTGCTCAAGGACCCGATGATCGCCGCGATCGACGCGAGCGTCCTGCCTGGGGGCGAGCGCGGCGAGGCCAGGCTGCTGGTCCAGGTCGAGGAGCGGCCGCCCTTCACGATCGACGCCCAGCTCGCCAACGACCAGTCGCCCTCGATCGGCTCGCTCCGCCTGGACACCGTCGCCTTGTGGAAGAGCCTGACCGGCCGCGGCGATCCGCTGCGCCTGGAGGCGGCTGCGTCCGAGGGGGCATGGAGCGTGGAGCTGGCCTATGAGCGGCCGGTGACCACGACCGACCTGCGCCTGCGCGCCGTGGTCGACTATGCCGATGCGCGCGTGGTGGAGGATCCATTCGACGCGCTGGACATCGAGAGCAATTCGGCCGGGATCGAGCTCGGCGCGTCCTATCCGGTCTACCGCACGGCACGGGACGACGTGCTGCTCGACCTGTCGCTGGAGCGCCGGCGCGGCGAAAGCTTCCTCCTAGGCGACGGCTTCTCGTTCGCGCCCGGCACCAAGGACGGAGTGAGCGACGTCACCGCCGTGCGCTTCGCCCAGACCTGGCTGCGCCAGGACCGCATGTTCGCGCTGGCCGCCCAGTCGATCTTCAGCGTCGGGCTGGATGCGCTGGGCTCCTCCGATCGCTGCTACGACGAGGACGGTGATCGCCAGCCTTGCAGCGAGTTCTTCACCTGGCAGGCGCAGCTGGAAGCGGTGCTGCTGCCGTTCGCCGGGCATCCGGAATGGGCGGTGGCCGACCACCAGATCGTGCTGCGTGCCGGCGGCCAGCTCGCCTCGGACCCGCTCCTGCCCTCGGAGCAGTTCACGATCGGCGGCATCGACACGGTGCGTGGCTATCGCGAGAACCTGCTGGTGCGCGACACGGGCTGGTTCGCCTCGCTCGAATACCGCATCCCGATCGCAAGGCTGCCGATCCCGGGCCTGG